>JAJFMG010000034.1 GCA_021772295.1 Chlamydiota bacterium
GGGAAAACCCCCTAAAAGATCTAATCCAAAAAGAGATTGGAAAAAACGAATTACTACACTCTGATCTTTTTGTTGTCCCCTCTGAAAACCCTACTTTTTTTGGAGTTGATCAAAACATCTTAGGATCGTATCGCATCGACAATTTAGTTTCGGTGCACTCTTGTATGGAAGCTTTTTTACAAACTAAGAGCAGGTCATCTGATACTCTTTATATTCATTTAGCAGCCAACCACGAAGAGATTGGTTCAATGACAAATGAAGGCGCAGCCTCTCCTTTCCTAATGGATAGTTTCCAAAGAATTATAAATTCTTTAGGACTAAAGCAAGAAGAATTCTTTCAAATCAAAGCAGACTCTTTATGCATCTCATTAGATGTTGTCCATGGCATGCATCCCCTATATGCTGACAAACATGATATTGCAAACACGCCCAAACTTGGAAGTGGAATTGTCATCAAACAAAATGCCAACTATAAATACGCCTCTTCCATAGATTCTATCGGATATTTGTTAGACCTTTGCAAAACAGCAAACATTAAACATCAGTTTTTTTCTCTGCATTCTGATCAAAGAGGTGGATCTACACTTGGGCCGATAAGCACCACCCATACTGGCATAGATACAATCGATATTGGAACGCCGCACTTATCGATGCACTCTGCAAAAGAACTTATGCATATTGGTGACTATTCTACTCTTATAGAACTGATAAAGAAAATTTTATCTTCTACCTATAAATAATTGCACCATTTTAATATTTCGTGCACTTCGGGATTAAAAGAACGTGGATTTTTAGCCCATCTTAATCGGTGTTGGCGCAATTATGTTGCAAATAGGGAAAAGGAGTAGTATCCATTAAAGATTTTATAATACATCTAGATGTATCTAGAAATACAGCAACAAGAAAACTTATCCGACGTGAAAAAGGGCCCTCAATTCGATATTACCCAAGTCCATAAACAAAAAGGGCTTCTTTTCAGAAGCCCCTTTTTTGGAAATAATCTTATATATTATTTCTTTTCTTCGTCATCTAAGATTTCAACTTCAGCATCTTCGATGTCTTCTTTCTGATCACCCGGTTGATTACCAGCTGGTGGAGGTGTTGCACTTGCTTGTTGTTGCATTTGCGTCCCGATTTCCTGTAAGAAAGTATTCAGTTCATCTTTTCCAGATTTTATAGCTGGAATATCTTTATCCTGAATTGACTTTTTCAAAGCATCTACTTTCGTTTGAATCTTTGTAACTAAGTCTCCTGGAATCTTATCTTTGTACTCTTTCAAAGATTTTTCTGCTTGGAAAACTAAGCTATCCGCTTCATTAATCGTATCTATTTCTTCTTTTCTTTTCTGATCTTCTTCCGCGTGTACTTCCGCGTCTTTAACCATTTTTTCGATTTCATCATCAGAAAGACCCGATTTAGCTTCTACTTTGATCTTCTGCTCTTTTCCAGAACCTAGATCTTTTGCAGACACGTGCATGATACCATTGGCATCAATATCAAAAGCTACTTCAATTTGTGGAGTCCCTCGCGGCGCTGGTGGAATATCTGTAAGATCAAACCGACCAATCTCTTTGTTATCACGAGCAAATTTTCTCTCCCCTTGCAGTACAACAATCGTAACCGATGGCTGATTGTCAGCAGCTGTAGAAAACGTTTGTTTTTTCTGCGCTGGGATCGTTGTGTTTCGCTCAACTAAAGGTGTCATTACACCACCCATAGTCTCAATTCCAAGAGTTAGTGGTATCACATCAAGAAGTAGAACGTCTTTTACATCACCCGATAAAACTCCCCCTTGGATAGCTGCTCCAGTTGCTACAACTTCATCAGGATTTACGCCCTTATGAGGCTCTCTGCCAAAGATCTCTTTTACCTTTTCTTGTACAGCTGGCATTCTTGACATACCACCAACAAGTACTACATCATCAATCTGAGAGTTTGTAAGACCAGAATCCTTCATTGCTTTTATACAAGGCTCTACTGTTCTTTCAATAAGATCTGCTGTAAGAGCTTCAAGCTTTGATTTTGTAAGAGTTAGACTTAAGTGTTTTGGTCCACTTGCATCCATTGTAATAAAGGGCTGGTTAATCTCAGTAGACCCAGTACCTGAAAGCTCAATTTTTGCTTTTTCAGCAGCATCTTTGAGTCTTTGTAAGGCCATTTTATCTTGAGAGAGATCAATTCCATTTTCTTTTTTGAACTCTTCTAGAAGGAAATTAATAACTGCGGTATCAAAATCATCACCACCAAGATGAGTGTCTCCATTTGTTGAAAGTACTTCAAAAACACCATCACCAATTTCTAGTACTGATACATCAAATGTACCACCACCTAAATCAAATACAACGATCTTTTTATCAGTTCCTTTGTCAAGACCATAAGCAAGCGCTGCAGCCGTAGGCTCTGGTATAATTCTTTTTACATCAAGCCCTGCAATTTTACCCGCGTCCTTTGTAGATTGTCTTTGTGAGTCGTTAAAATATGCAGGTACAGTAATCACAGCCTCTGTGACCTTTTCTCCTAGATACTCTTCAGCAGTTTCTTTCATTTTTATAAGAATTTGCGCTGCAATTTCTTCAGGAGTTACTTGCTTTCCATCAATTTCAAAAACAGCGTCGCCATTTTTGTTTGGTACAACTTTATACGGAACAGTCTTAATTTCAGATTCTACTTCAGCATATTTTCTTCCGATAAATCTTTTAGTAGATGCTAATGTTTTTTCAGGGTTTGTTACAGCTTGTCTTTTAGCAGGAATACCAACAAGTTTTTCACCACCTTTGTAAGATACAATTGATGGAGTAGTTCTTGTTCCTTCAACATTTGCTATAACTTTACCTGTAGAGCCTTCCATGATAGCAACACAGGAATTGGTTGTTCCAAGATCAATTCCAATGACTTTGGATCTTTTTTTATTTTCCGCCATAATTTTCTCCTAACTCTTTTTTTTTAATTATTTTCTTCTTCTTGTAATTTTTCTTCTTCCACCTGCTTCGAGGGCTCTTTTGCAACTTTCACTTTTGCAGGTCGAAGGATACGATCACCACATTTATACCCTTTCATAAACTCTTGGATAACCGTTCCAGGCTTATGCTTTTCAGTCTCTTCCATCTCTAAAGCTTCATGGAGATGAGGGTTGTACTCTTCACCCTCACTATGAAAAGAGGTAATATTGTGATTCACCAAAACATCTTTAAACTGGGTTAAAATCATCTGAAAACCCATTGCCCAGTTCTTAGTCTCATCAGATGCTTGGCTTGTAAAACCAAGCGCATTTTCTAAGTTATCAAGAGGCGCTAAAAATTCAGAAACAATATTTTCTACAGCAAATCTTGTAACGTCTGCTTTTTCTTTTTGCATCCTTTTACGAAGATTTTCCATTTCAGCAAGAGTTCTAAGGTAATTCTGCTTTTCTTCTAAGAGAGCTACATTCAAAATTTCAACTTCTGATTTTTCTTCAACAGGTTCACTTTCAGCCTCAACTACTTTTTCCTCTTCAACATCAGGTGTATGTTCAGGATTTTTCTTTTTCATTTATTCTCCTTCCTCGCTTTTATCCTCTAACACAATAAATTGAGCATGATCCATGTATCCATTCGAGTCGGACTGAAACTCAATTTCTTTTGCTTTAGGTTTGCGATATGTAATTTTATATTTGTATAAACTGTTTGTAAGTGTCTTGCTAATTGCATTTGCAGCAGTTGTAAGCGCTGTAAAAATCTCATTATAAGGTACCCTTGTAGGACCAAGCACAGCCAGAGATCCAACAATTTTGTTATGTATATAGTATGGAACAACCACAACAGAACAACTCACTTTAGATGGAATAAACACATCTAAATCGTCCCCTACTAAAACACTTAATTCTTTTTTTTCTGCAGAACTTGAAAGCACACTTGATAAAAAATTCGTATTCTCAAAAAGAGACAATCCGTTTGCGAGTGTTTTCACATCTAAAAATTCTGGATAATGTAGTAATCGTGAAAATCCCACTTTGAGTACGTCTTCTGATCCAAAATTCGAATATCCCACCACATGTCTCAAAAAGATCTCATGGTAGAACTGATGCGCCATTTTTTCTTCTTCTTTCGAAAGTTTTGGTTTATCAAGACCTGTCATTCTAAATCTAAAGTAACTTTCTATTCTTTTTAGCAAAAAGCTAGATAACTTTTTGCTATCTAAGTACAAAGTCTCCGTTCTGATATTCCCAAAATCAGTCACAATGACAGCAAGCACTCGAGTTTTATCGATACTCACAAGCTTTACATCTACAATAAAATCCTGATCAAATCTTGGAAGAGATAAAAATGCCGCGCAATTGGTATATTGACTAATTGTTTCCAGTGACTTTTCCAAATAAGCAGACACTTCTTTGGTCTCAGTTTCAAGCTTAGAAGATAAAAACTTATCACTTTTCAAAGCTACTCTAGATTCTTTTAAAACTTCGTTGGCATACCATTTAATCGCTTTTGAAGTAGGAATCCTGCCACCTGAGGAGTGAGGTTGCTTTAAGTACCCATCCGTTTCAAGCTTGGCAAAGTAATTTCGAATAGTTGCCGAACTTATGCTTTGAAAACCACTCTCTTTTAGGGTATTAGAGCCAATAGGCTTTCCAATTTTAATGAAAAGCTCCACCATCCCAAAGAGAACTCCGAGTTCTTTTTCTCGTCTATTTTTCTTTTTTGCCATCATAAATTTAGCAGTTAAAGCCTCTGATTGCTAATTTCTACCTTTATAATAGCATCTCATGAATTTACTAGCAAATATTTTTAGCACTCAGATCTCGTATTTGCTAATAAAATACGCATTTTATTGCTAATTAATGATTTATGCGAACTGATTGAAGTGAAATTACGACTTCCTGGGAATTTTAGGAATTGGAATCTCATCTGTGATGATGGGAAGAATATCCACAACAGATGGGGACCATTTGAGGCCTTTGTCATAGACAAGGTGAGATGCAATATAACAAGAAATAATTGCTTTTTTATGAATATCTGGAATTCTCTCAAGCACTCGATCAGAGTACTTTTCTTGCAATATTTTTGGGCAATATGAAAGCAATGCCCTCACAAGTGGATTATCAATATTTGTAGATAGAGGAACTTTTTCGAGATAATCTAGAATTTGGTAGGTATATTTATTGATCCTTGCTGATACCCACTCTGATACATCAGTAAGATAAGAGTTGGTTTCCCTGCAAACGCTCAGCATAAGCTTTGCTTCACTCTCGGCTTTATCCTTAATAAAAGCTAAAACCTCTTCCATGATCGTTTCTTTATTTTCTGCAAACTCATCTTCAGTAAGTGTTAATCCAAAAAGAACCTCTAATGATGAGCAAATCACGCCACCCTTGTTCGCAGAACTATCTTTGAAGATAAGGACTCCGAGTTTTTCAAGCTCTCTACGCGCTTTAGGAGTAAGATAGAGATTGGCACCTTCTATAATAGCTTTGGAAGTTGGAACACCCGTTTCATCTAAATACTCTTTGTAATTGCTTTCGTTAAGTGTCCGAGGCCTTCCACCAGCTGGTATAAAGACATCCGTTTTGACTTGGTTTACATTGGAACGAAGAAGATGATTCATATCAGAGCCTGAAAGCCAATCTTTGATCAATTTTCCTTTTTCTTTGCGATAACATAGAGTTTGTTGCGAATAAGTTTTTTGATCTTTTTTGGTAAATACATCGAGTAAAAAACCTCCATCGGAAAGTTTTTGAGGAGGATATTCTCGAATGGATTTTCCGCTATGAAAAAGTGAAGCCATCACATCTAGATCGAGCCCTTCTGGATCATAAATCGTTCCTGATACATCAATCAGGGCTAACAGCTTAGCTGTTTTAGGAAAAAATCTTTGAAGGTTGAGAATCTGATTTCCTGCTACA
>JAJFMG010000035.1 GCA_021772295.1 Chlamydiota bacterium
AAGTTCTCATTTAAATAGCTCCGTATTGTATTCTTCTTCTTTTTCCAGTTGCGCAATCCATTTCAGTATTTCTGCAATCGCTTCATAAGTTTCCTCTGGTACATATTGACTGATTTGACCATTATTATAAAGCTCTTGCGCTAGAGGAACGTTCCTCATAATTGGAACATGGTTCTCTTGGCCGACTTTAATGATCTTTTCAGCTATAATTCCTTTTCCCATAGTAATAATTTTAGGGGCTGGTTCTGTTTCAGCGTCATATTCAATGGCAACAGCAATATGAGTTGGATTTGTAATAATTGCTTTTGCACGCCTTGCAGCTGATGGCCCATCTTGGTAGGCTACTTCTCTTGCAGCCTGCTTTCTTTTCCCCTTTATTTCTGGATTTCCTTCTGTATCCTTCATTTCCTGTTTAACTTCAAACTTTTCCATTTTCATTTCTTTTGCAAAGTTCTTTTTTTGGAATATGAGGTCTAAAATTCCAATAATTAGAAAGAAAATACCAACTCGAATGATAACTTTGACAAGAAAGTCCGAAAAAACAGCCACAGTACCCGTAATTGGCATTGCAGCAGTTGCAACAATTTGGGGAATGCTATTCCAAATTACAGAGTAAATGAGCACTAAGGCGCCCGCAATTTTGAAAATAGATTTTAAAAGTTCGACAAAAGTTTTGATTTTAAAAAGATTTTTTAAGTTAGTAACGGGGTTAAGCTTTTTGATATCTGGCTTCATAGCTTCAAAAGAAAAAACGGGGCCAATAATGAGAAAATTGACAAGTACTCCTACGATAGCTACGACGATCATAATAGGAATCGAAGTAGAAAAAATGGTTTGCAGGGCGATTGTAATGTAGCCTCCTGCTCGATTTTGCATATCGATATTTCCAGAAATGCTTTTAAAAAAAGCGATCATCAATCCGCCGAGATTTTTAAAGAGATATGAAGAAGAAGAAAGAACAATAGAAATGGATACAACAAAGGTAAAGGCTGCTGGAAAATCTTTCGATTTTGCAACTTGCCCTTTTTTTCTCGCATCCCTAAGCTTCTTCGGGGTGGCTTTCTCGGTTTTTTCTGCCATAGAAGGAAATAAAATAAGTTAATTACTATTAAAAATCATATAGGATGAATGCACATGATTGCAAACGATACTCTTGGACTATTGCAAGTTTGGATCAAAAGCATGTTTATTTTTCTTTTTTTTAGTCCTTTATTTGCAAAAGATAATTTTGAGGCTACAATTGACCTTCTCTATTTGATGCCTCTACAAGATGGACTTGATTTTGTTTGGGAACCAAAAAGCTCAGGGTCTGATGATTTAGTAGAGCTTGGTAAAGTGATTCCAAAATCTCCAGATTTTTCTTATGACTTTGGGTTTAGAGTGGGGCTTTTGTCCCCAGTTTTTACAAGCAGTTGGTCTTTATTGGGGCAATATACCTATTTTAATGGGAAAAATGGCGCGAGTGTGTATTCAAATATTCCAAAGCTAATACCACTACTTACACTCGGCTCAATAACTTCATCAGATTTCGAGGTAGCAAACGGGGCAACGGCAAATCTAGATACCACATTGCATATGGGAGATGTTTTACTTAAATACCCCAAAACGATTGGCTATAATACGCAGATTACACCCTTTTTTGGATTGAAAATACTCTCTTTAGATCAAGATTATAGAGTAAAATATAGTGATGTGCGTGATGAAATGACTTTGCTTGGTGATCAAAGCTTTGTATCTAGCCAAGATTTTATTAATTTTGGACCCGTTTTGGGAGTGGAATTAGACCTGAATTTTTGGTCTTATTTTCATATTTTTGGAAAAGGCACAGGCGCACTTATTGGAAAAGAGGTCAACCAAACGTCTACTTTTACATCGGAAATGGATGATTTATCACTTCGTTTGGTAGTAGATAATAACACAATTAAACCAATTTTAGAAACAGCTATTGGAATTGCATACAAATATGCATTTCCAAAATGGACGATTAGTGTGAAAGCATCTTATGAGATGTTTGTTTTTTTCAAATCCTATCTCTTCGTTTCTTCAAAAGGAGAATCAACATATTACGATATTAGTTTAATGGGAGTCACCGGAAGTATTGGCATTGGTTTTTAGATTTAGCATTTTTTTAGCTCTATTTGTGAGTGGACTTTTTGGAAAGACCATTGCGATTATTCCAGACTCACCGGGTATATACATTTCAGATGAAGAATCGGATTCAGAGCCATCAATCTCAGGGGAGTTATCTTCAGTAACACCTGGAGTCTTGACTTCAGATGGGTATAGATTGAAGGGGATCATATATAATCAAAATGGAGAAAGTCTCATAAATCACCCTCTTGGAAGAGTAATTTATGATCTAAGAGATACAGATATAAAGTTTATCTCAAAACAATATTTTGGTGGGCTTTTTGGCAGGCATTTTGAAAGTATTCGAAAAGCAGATAAAGTAGTCTTTTTTAACATCTATCAGTCGTTGCCTGCTTGGTTTTGCCAAGTTCCTAAACACAAGAGATATTTAATTGCCTTTGAGCCCCCAAGCGTTTATCCTTGGATGTATTCGAGCAAGTGCCAAGAGCTATTTCATAAAATATTAACCTTTGATGATGATTTGATAAATATCAAACCCTATGCAAAATATTATTATCCAGTTCTCAAACCTATGATTTCAAATATTCCAGCCTTTTCGAAGAAAAAACTACTGTGTATTTTTGCAGGGAATAAATCATCTAAACATCCCAATGAACTCTATTCTGAACGAAAAAAAGCAATTACTTTTTTTGATCAGAATTATAGTGAGGAGTTTGATCTATATGGTCCTACGTGGGAATCAGAGAACTTTACAACATATAGGGGAACTGTTCCCATCAAAGAAGATGTAATGAAGCACTATAAATTTAGTATTTGCTATGAGAATATTGAAAACATTTCAGGATACATTACGGAAAAAATTTTCGAGTGTTTTCAGGCGGGCTGTGTACCTATTTATCTTGGCGCATCAAACATTTTGGATTATATTCCAAAAACATGTTTTATTGATAAAAATGAATTTGCAAGCTACGAGGAACTTGCAGATCACCTAACGCATCTGGATGAATCCACCTATCATGAATATTTAATTCAGATTGAGAAGTTTCTTCGTTCAAAAAAAGCTAAATTATATTCGGTAGAAAATTTTTCTAGAATATTTCAGCAAGAAATTGTTTTCGATTAGATAGTAAATTTTGCTTCTACACCCTGTTCCAAATCAGTGTCTCCATCCCAATCCAAATCATAGGTATACATTTTCTGGAAGTTTTTTCTTAATTTGATACTTAATAAGATATAGTAACCAAAAATAAGGGGTTTGGATAAAAGAGGTCCTAAATCTCGACTTGAGAAGTATGCATCTTTGGTTGTAAAAAGTTGCTTGAAATAAGCAAAAAAAGTTTTCTTCTTAATTACTTTAAAAAAGAAAATCATCATTGCTAAAAAAATTTGTTCTTTGGTTCCCTCTTTTGGAACCAAAGTAGCCGTATTTGTATTGAAAATGGCTTTATCTAAATTTCCTGTTTGACCTAGTAATAAAATACCACTTGTCCCTCTTGGATTACATTCGATGCAATAGAGACTGCCATCTTCTTTTTGGATAAAATCAAACCCAATTTGTCCGGTGAAGTTTTGTTTTTTTACAAAGTCTTCTATCCAAGTGTCAATTGCAGGGTTAGATTCTGCTTTAAAATGTAAACATGAACTGTTATCAAGTGCGTGAACGACAGGATATGTTACATGAGATGTGATCTTTCCATTATGACAGATAGAAAAACTACAATATTTTGTTCCATCAATCCATTCTTGTGCTATCCATGGATTGGACGGATCATATTGCAATTTGGGGATTTTTGATCCAGGAACATATTTGTAGATGAATTGAGATGCTCTTGAATAACATGGTTTTAGAATAACAGGTTTATCAAAGGGGAGATTTTCTAAATCTTTCTGGGAATAGATGCGATACGTTGCAAGCGTTGGAATATTAAATGATTCACATTTTTGGATGAACTCCCATTTACTATGAAGAGAGTGTATTGTGCTGAAATCTTCTGAGAAAATACTGCAAGACTTTGGAAAATGATTTACATATTTAGAGATTGTAATAATTTCTTCCCAAATAGGAATAATCAAATCAATATCATTTTCAAGTGCAATTTCTGAAAGTTTTTTGATAAAGGCTTTCTCATCAAATCTTGGGCTTGGAACAACAAAGCACTTTTGTACAGCATTAGAGTACCGACTAATATGAATCTTGGATGTCTCGATGATAAAAACATTATGCCCACTTGCGTGAAGATTTCTAGCAAGTCCTAGGGTAATGTATGATCTTCCATTGGTAAGTAATATATTTTTTTTAGTATTGATAGCGATACCTATTTCTTAAGTTTTATCATGTCTCATTGTTTGCGTTGAATTTTTTACTATAAGTAATCTTATATTTTTTGCAACAATCTCCCATCCTACTCGAATTTTTTTTGTCATCTTTTCCTATTGAGAAAAGTCATTCGATCAGGAGCGAAATTTGAAGCTCGTATCTACCATTATAATTTGTTTCTTTTTTACGTCAGGTAATTTTGCAACTGAAATTTGTCTCTGGCATGCATTTGAAGGTTTTATTGAGCAAAAATTTGGAGAAATTATAGATGAGTTTAATCAAACTTCTTCACATAGGGTTCGCAACTGCTTGCAAAAAATCTAACCAAATCTGTTATTATCTATCCAAATGAGTAGATTTTATAAAA
>JAJFMG010000036.1 GCA_021772295.1 Chlamydiota bacterium
CCAGAGTCTACCCTTTCGCTGCAACATTTTTTTCACGGAAGAGTTAGAGCTGTTGAGAATGGGTCATATTTGCTACGCAGTTGCAACACAGGAATTACATCCATTATAGATTGTTTTGGAAGAGTGGAGAAGAAACTTACAGGGGGTGAGTGGGATAGAGGAGTTCTTGTAGCTACAATTTTTCCGCTCAATATTCAGACATTATTTACTTTTTGGGGAAATGGATTCATTTTATTCGTGTCTTTTTTTCTTATTGGATCGAGTCTATTTATTAGTATAAGAAAAAAGAGTGAATGAAGCCTTGCTCAAAATATCTCTTGCGCTATACAATCTGTTGAAAATATGAGTGATTCATTAATGCAAAAAAATTCAATCTCGCTTTGAAAAAGGAGAAGTAGTTTAAAATGTCTCCTTTGAGTGAACTCTCCACTTCGAGAAACAAGCAAAGAACCCTCGCGAAGTCTGTTTCGTTTTCAGGTATCGGCCTATTTACAGGGGAAAAAGTTAATGTAACATTCGTTCCAGAAGTTGAAAATTCTGGAATAGTTTTTCAAAGAGTTGATCTTCCCAATAAACCTGTTCTCCCTGCTAAAGTAGAATATGTTCGAAGCACGCCAAGATGTACAATTATTGGGAACGAAGTGTTTTCTATTCAAACTGTTGAACATGTGTTAGCAGCTCTTAAAGCATATGGAATTGATAACTTGACAATTGAGTTAGATGGTCCTGAAATTCCAAGTTTTGATGGAAGCGCTGCCCCTTTTGTGGAGCTAATAGAAAAAGCTGGGATCTTTGCCCAGTCGCTACCTAAAGAAATTTATTGCCTGTCTTCACCAGTATTTTGGTCTAAAGGAGAAGTGCATCTGGTAGCACTACCGTCTGATGAATTTAGAATTAGTTACACGCTTCACTATCCACATTCTGAGTTTTTGAAATCCCAATTCTATACACTCGCAATTAATGGGGAGAATTTTAAAAAAGAAATTGCGCCTGCAAGAACTTTTGCGTTGTATGAAGAGATTGTGTCACTTATTGAAAAGGGTGGAATTAAGGGGGGCTCTCTAGAAAATGCTGTTGTTATCAAGGGTGGTTCTATTTTGAATCCAGAGGGAATTCGCTTTGAAGAAGAGATGGCGAGGCACAAGATTTTAGATCTAATTGGAGATTTATCTCTTGTTGGTAGAAATTTTTTAGCGCATATTATTGCCATTCGATCCGGCCATTTTTCTAATACGTCTTTGGCCAAAGAACTTGAAAATTCGATCATCAGGGAGAAATTGAATGTCAGCTCCAACACCTAATAAAGACTTAAAAAATGGTTATGTACTTGGCATCAAAGAAATTTCTGAAATTTTGCCACATAGATACCCTTTTTTGCTCGTAGACAGAATTGTATCCATCGATTTGGAAAAAAGAGAAATTATTGGTCAGAAAAATGTTACCGTAAATGAAGAGTTTTTTAATGGTCATTTTCCAAATGCCCCAATTATGCCGGGAGTGCTTATTTTAGAAGCATTAGCTCAAACCGGTGGAGTGTTAATACATCAGTTGGGGAAAAAAAATAAAATTGCACTTCTGTTATTTGTCAATAATGCTAAATTTAGAAAACCAGTTTTGCCAGGAGATGTGCTTCTGTTACATGCCGAAGGGACACATATTGGTTCGAATGGTGGACGTGTTAAAGTAAAAGCTACAGTAAATGGCATAGTTGCAGCGGAAGCGGAAATAGGGTTTGCTCTAAGAGATAAAGAGCAAATATAGGGAAAGGAAAAAAGCTACATGTCAGATATTCATCCATCAGCTGTTATTGAACCAGGCGCTAATATTGGCGATAATGTTACCATAGAGCCATTTGTTGTTATTAAACAAGGCGTAACACTAAAAGATGGCGTCACTATAAAATCACATGCATATATTGATGGGAATACAACAATTGGTGAAAATACGGTTGTTTGGCCCGGCGCAAGTATAGGTACAATGACGCAAGATCTCAAATTTAAAGGAGAAAAGACTTTTGTTGAGATTGGAAAAAATTGTCAGATACGTGAATTTGTTACAATAAATTCATCTTGCAATGAAAACTCAGTCGTAAAAGTTGGTGATAATTGCCTTTTAATGGCCTATTGTCATGTAGCCCATAATTGTGAAGTGGGTAGTAATGTGGTTATGGCAAATAATGCGGCTCTTGCAGGGCATGTCATTGTAGAAGACAATGTAGTCATTGGTGGTATGACACCTATTCATCAGTTTGTTCGCGTGGGCGCATATGCAATGGTAGGTGGCTTCAGTAGAATTACTAAGGATATTCCTCCGTTTACCATTGGAGCTGGCGCTCCATATAAGTTGGGTGGGCTTAATTTAATTGGCCTTAAACGAAATCAGTTTTCAATCGAGCTACGAAAGGATCTTACAAAAGCATTTAAACTAACATATCGATCGGGGCTTCCCCTTAAAGATGCTCTGGAAAGAATCGAAAAGGAAATAAAGCAGAGTCCTCAAATAATCCATTGGCTTCACTTTTGTAAAAACTCAAAAAGAGGGTTGATTAGCCTTCATGATGAATTGATTGCGGAAAGTGAAAAAGTGAAGGCATTACACGAACTTTTAGAGAAATAGTTTTTCAATGAAGGTAGTCTTTTTTGGTACCAGTTCATTTTCTGTTAAGGTATTAGAGTATCTTCTGGCTTGCGAGATTGATGTTGTAGCCATTGTTACAAAGCCCGATAAAAAAAAAGGGCGCTTGCAAAAAATTTCGTCTCCCCCTCTTAAAGAAGCTTTTGCTTCAAGAGGTATTCCAGTTCATCAGCCAATCAAGGCATCATCTTCTGAATTTGAAGCTATCTTAACCAAATATCATGCAGATCTTTTTATAGTTGTTGCCTATGGGGAAATTCTTCGAAGCAACATATTGAATCTACCTAACTTAGCCTGCGTAAATATCCATGCAAGTCTTTTGCCTCGCTATAGAGGGGCATCACCAATTCAAGCTTCCTTACTTAATGGGGATAGGGTGTCTGGCGTTACTATTATAGAAATGAATGAAAAGATGGATGAAGGCGATATTTTGGCAATTGCAGAAATTCCTGTCTCGGATAATGCAACTTTTGACATTTTGGAGTCTGATTTGGAGCAGATTGCTGGACCACTTATGTTAGATGTAATTAAGCAGTTTGAAAGTAAATCCATTACAAAGCTTCCTCAAAGGCATTCTGATGCGACCTATGTTGCAAAAATTACAAAAAATGATTTAAAAATAAACTGGCAAGAAGATGCTAGAAAAATTCATAATCAAATAAGGGCGTTTAGTCCAAAGCCCGGTGCGTTTATGATGGTTTCAGTGCATGGTGTAGCTAGAAGAATGAAAGTTCTAAAGTCAAAAGTGCTCCCTAGACATGGGTTGCCATGTTCTACGTTATCTTATAAGGATTCTGAATGGATAATCGCCTGTGGAAAAGAAAGTATTCAGATACTGAGCCTTCAATTAGAGGGTAAAAAAATAATGTCTGCAGCTGATTTTATAAAAGGTTACCGCAAAGCGCCCGATTTATTAACTAATATTTAAAAAAATAATTGATATTATTTAGTAACATTACTTCTCTTTACAAAAAAAATACATGTCGATATCTTATCTCGCTTCTAGTTAAATTAATTTATTGAGGATATATCAAATGACAGCAGTATTGGGTGATCTACCAGCTTTGTTCCAAGCAGAGAGCGTAAACATTCTTAGAGGTTTGAGCAATGCGACAAATGCAATGAGGGAATCAGATAATCAATATATTGATATGCCGGCAGCGCATAGAGGGTTGTCCTTTTTTCTTGATGGGATGTCAATGATCGATGCCATAAAATGCATTGGAAAGTTTTTTGAAAAATTACAGAATGTTTATTCTTTAGCAAATAATCGCGCCTTTTTTCGCGATGGGATGTCAGCGGTTCACCAGATGACAATTGAAGGTTCCTTGGCTGTTGGTGAAACATTGTATTCTCTTCTTTTCCTTCATGAAATTGAGGCTATACAATTGGCTTCAGACCAGATTTCTTATATTAAGATTATTGCTGGGTTTTCAGAGGCTTATGCCTTTGCAAACCATGTTGGAGAAAGTGGAATGGGTCTTTGTAGTACGAAAGACGTAAATTCTTCAGGTGACCCAATCTCAAAAGAGGTGCAAAATTGGACGTTTAGACACAATGTTATTAAATTTGTAAAAAATGTTTCTCTGTATGCCTTGAGTTTGATTACTGCATTTAGCGCTCTATGGGCAGTATCTGTCTCATCTTCCGTAGCGCTCGTAATTTCAACAGTAGCCGTGTCGGCAGCTATTACTGCCTTTTTCGTGCAAAAGAGCTTAGAAAGAGCTCAAGTAGCAGACCTTGCTACTCGAGTAGTTCTATTAAAAAATTAAATTATTACTTTGCTTTAAATGGGTTAGTCTATACACTGCAGCCCTTATTTAAATATTGGAGAAAATAGTTATGGCATTTCAAACGGTTTCGGAAGCTGACCTAGTCAGCCTACAAAAATCTATTCCTTTAGATAGTAAAACTAGACTTGATGACTTCTCAGATATGTTTGTAGATAAAAACTCTCATATCTTTAGATGTGCAAGGGATTTAAGCGCCTGGTTTGGGCATTTTTTGGATTGCTTAGATATTACAAGACAAAATGAAACTTACAACCTAACAGCTCTTAATCGAGGCTTTGCAGGTGTTGTAAACGGGCTTTATGGAATCAACATTATTCCTGACATGAACAAAATATATCACGCATTATGTGAGTTTTCTGGTCGAGTGTGGCATTATAAAGATGGTACAAAAGATCAGAGTACAAGCTCTGATATTGCTGAGGCATTTAGAGTGCTTACCAATAAAGTTTGTAGTTTTATTTCTGATACATGTGCATTCACTAAATGGGTGATTTCAATTGATGCATTACCTGCAGGAGTTCCTTATGGGAATTCTCTATCAATTGCAAAAAATACAGCTTGTATTATCAGGTCTTTTGATAATACAGCAACACATGGATCAAAAGGGTATAGTTTGGCTACTCAAGAAGGCGAGCTAACATCACTTCAAGCGCTAAAATTATCACATGCTAAATGGGAAGTTGTGAAAGAAGTTGGGTCAATTGCGATTAATACTTTAGGTCTTATAGGAATTGTTACATCTCTTACAATCGCATCTCCAGTGTTTTTAACCATTTCAAGTGTGATTTTGGTGGCGTCTACAATGACTTATTTTATTAAGAAGGATAAAGATCGCATGGAAAGCGATGAGCTTATGCATCGACTTACCGCTGCGTCAATTCAAGTAGGATAAGTTTAATCTGTTAAGTTTTATATTTAAGCCGATATTAACCATGTTAATATCGGCTTTTTTTGTATTGTTTCTAATTTAGTTAGTGAGTATGTTTGTTGTTAAGTAAATAAGGAATTAGTATGTCGATAGCGGTTGGTGGAGATCCCTTTTCCTATATCACGGCTTTTACAAGTGTCTCTTGGGGATTGACGTTTGCCTGCGATCTTAAAAATATCTATACGAATTATTCGAATACAGGCTCGATGGGCTATCCATTTACAGAAGGGGACGTTGTTTCTCCTAGAAAGAGATATCCTGTAATGACTCTTTTGACAAACTGTCTTGGTGCAATGGATTATTTGAAAAGAAAAAAAGTGGTTGAACTCACATCATACGGTAGTGGGTATTTAACAATTATTGCAAATCTTGCCTATGGATCATTTTACTCTTTTACTGCTCTAGAGTCCATGAAAGATATGCAGGTAGCACACAAGATAAAAAAAGCAGAAGAGGGAGTTGCACACGAAAAAAATGAGATTGGACAGAAAAAATTGATTCGCTCGTATCTGTTATCCATTTCATATGTAACGGCTGTGGCTGTTGCGATTATTACAGTTCTAAATGTTTCCATAGGGATTGGTTTTCCAACAGTTTTGATTCCTACGCTATATTTGATAAGTAATTCTTTTAATATTTTTGCAGTAATGTATGAAAAAAAAGCCTTTCCAAAGTTTCATCATGCCATGCTTGCAAATATACCGCCTACAAATAACGATAGACATTCATTTGAAATTTGTTAGTTAGTTTTTGAAAAAAATATTTTTCAATCTATGTATCCATAAATCTAAGGGCGCATTGAAGCGTTCTGCTCCAATACTTGATAATATTTTGATTGTGGTGGTGATGGTGTTCTCGGGCATTTCATAATGCGTTTGTGGTAAATGGTTTGAGTGAATTGTAGGTTTTTTCAGTTGCTCTGATGTAAGATGTTCAAAAAAGGCATTGAAAAAATGATTCTTTTCATCTATTATTTTTCACTTGCTAACAGTGATTTAGCTATATTTTTTGATTGTTAGAAATGCAAGCAGTTTGATACTCTTTTGCGGAAAATGAATCAGAGTTCAAGCAACTTGCTTCTTAACACATATTTGGCAAAGCGCAGAGATACACGATAAGGAAGAGATATATGACATTAGAGTTCATGGGAAAGAAAAAAGGAATGACAAGGGTCTTTGATAAAGAAGGCAATAGCGTTGTTTGCACAATTATTGAAGCGGAGCCAAATGTTGTCGTACAAGTGAAAACAAAAGAATCTGATGGATATCGCAGTGTTCAACTGGGCGCCATGAAAGTAAGAGATTCAAGAAAAAAGAATATCACAAAACCTCTGATTGGACATTTCTCTAAAGCAAAGGTTGAGCCAAGACATTTCTTAAAAGAATCAAGAATTGATAGTGATAAAGAATATGAAGTTGGTCAAGAGATTACACTTGATTTTTTTGCTGACTGTGAATTTGTGGATGTTTGTGGAAAATCAAAAGGTAAGGGTTACCAGGGTGTTATTAAAAGACATAACTTCTCAGGCGGACCTGCATCACACGGCTCAGGATTTCATAGACATGCAGGGTCAACTGGAATGAGATCGACTCCGGGAAGATGTCTTCCAGGTGTTAGGATGCCAGGACACATGGGTGACCAGAGAGTCACAACAGAGAATCTAAAAGTAGTAAAAATTCTTGCCGATAAAAATCTTATTCTTGTCAAAGGAGCAATACCGGGTGCTAGAGAAGGTTTTGTAACGATTAGGAAAGCGCTGAAAAAACGGAACAAGAAAAAGTAATTCAGGTAGAGGTTAAAGTTGAGCAATCTAAAAAAATACGATTTAAGTGGAAAGCAGCTAGGAGATGTAGAACTCTCTGACTCTCTTCTGACGAAAGAATTAAATTCACAGGTCGTGAAGGATTATATAGTTGCAATTAGAAAGAACAAAAGACAATGGAGTGCTAGTACCAAAGGACGATCTGAGGTAAAACACACTACAAGAAAGCCACATCCTCAAAAAGGAACAGGTAAAGCGAGACAAGGATCGCTTGTTTCTCCTCAATTTAAAGGTGGTGGTATTGTATTCGGACCCAAACCCAAATTTGATATGCACACACGGATTAATAAAAAAGAAAGAAGAAAAGCAGTTGCATTCCTTCTATCCGAAAAAATTGCCTCAGGAAACATTTCTGTTCTAGAGCTCGGATCAATGAGTGAGCCAAAAACAAAATCTGTCGCATCTTTTTTTGAAACCGTTGGTGTGAGTGGAAAACGAGTTCTCTTTTTGGCAGACACTAATCTAAGTAAGGATAGAGAAGGCAAAGAAGAATTATATGAAAGTGTAAGTTGCTTCATTAAAAGCATGAGAAATATACCGAAGACATCATTTATGCCGGCATCAAGTATCAGCGGCTATGATGTAATTTCAAGTCAGGAAATCATTATCTTAGATAGCTCTGTTGCAGAGCTGTTTTCAGTTTTAGAGAGAGCAAACAATGGAAAATCATAGAAAAAGTCCCTACGCGGTAATTAAGTCTCGCTATGTAACAGAGAAGACAAGTATGCTTCAGAACTTGCAAACAGCAGATGCTAATAAATCTTTAAAAAAGTGTGACAAACCAAAGGTTGCCTTTCTTGTAGATCAAAAAGCTACCAAGTTAGAGATAAAAAAAGCGGTAGAAGAAATATATCGTGATAATAAAATTAAAGTGATGTCAGTAAATACAATTACAATGAAGCCAAAAAAGAGAAGAGTACGTGGATTTCTAGGTTTTAGATCTGGTTCTAAAAAAGCGATTGTGACTCTTAGGTCAACCGATAGCATCGAAGCTGCAGTATAGTTTAGGAGATAGCACAAATGGTAAAGAAATTTCGTCCAATTACACCTTCGCTTAGGAAGCTAGTACTCCCAAGTAATGAAGAACTTACAAGAAAAAAAGGTAAGAGAGCTACTGTAAAGCCTACAAAAAGTCTTCTTCTACCGAAAAGAAGAACAAATGGTCGTAATCATAACGGTCATATTACTTGTAGACATCGTGGTGGTGGCCATAAAAGATTTTATCGAATTATAGATTTTAGAAGAGATAAAGACGCAATTGAAGCAAAAGTTGCTTCAATTGAATACGATCCGAACAGATCAGCCCATATTGCACTTTTGCATTATATGGACGGCGAAAAGAGATATATTATTGCTCCACAAGGATTAAAAGCTGGCGACAAAGTAATGTCTGGTAAAGATGCTCCTTTTGAGGCTGGTTGTGCAATGGCTCTTTCTGATATGCCTTTAGGCTCTGTTATTCATAACATAGAGCTTGTTCCGTCAAGGGGGGCAAAATTAGTAAGGTCTGCAGGACTCTCCGCGCAGCTTCTTGCTAGAAGTAATGGTTATGCTACTTTAAAAATGCCTTCAGGCGAAGTTAGAATGGTAAGCGATAAATGCAAAGCTACTTTTGGGGCAGTTTCAAATGCGGAAAGAAGTCTAAGAGTAGAAGGTAAAGCTGGTAGAATGCGATGGAAGGGGATTAGACCGACCGTTAGAGGTACTGCTATGAACCCAGTCGATCACCCGCATGGTGGTGGTGAAGGTAGACATAATGGATATATTCCTCGTACACCTTGGGGTATGCAAACAAAGGGCTTCAAAACAAGAGCTAAGAAAAAATCTAAAAAGATGATCATTAAGGATCGTAGAAAGAAATAGGAAAGAATATGGGAAGATCTCTAAGAAAAGGTCCTTTTGTCGATCATCATTTGCTCACAAAAGTGCAAAAACAGAATGAAGGTGGATCTAAGAATCCAATTAAAACATGGTCTAGAAGATCTATGATAATTCCAGATATGATTGGACATACTTTTGAGGTTCATAATGGAAAAAAATTCATTACTGTATTCGTATCAGAGAATATGGTTGGACACCGCCTAGGGGAATTTTCTCCTACTAGATTATTTAAAGGCCATCCAGTTAAAAAATAAGGAAAAGTAATGCACCAGGCAACAGCGAAAACAAAGTACGTGAGAATCAGCCCCAAAAAGGCAAGACTAGTTGCAGATCTTGTACGCGGAATGAATGCGGAAAAAGCTCTTTTACAACTCACCCAAATTAATATGAAAGCTGGAAGACTCATCAAGAGAACTTTACAAAGTGCAATGGCTAATGCTGAGACACTTTATGAGGTCAAAAAGGAGAGTTTAGTAATTTCAGAAATCAGAGTAGATGAAGGCCCAACTCTTAAAAGATCGAAGCCGAAAAACAAAGGGGGAAGAGTCCCTATTATGAAAAGAACAAGTCATTTCAAAATAGTCGTAGAAGGATAAGGGAATATGGGACAGAAAACATCTCCAATTGGTTTTAGACTAGTATTAAGAAAAAATTGGCGTTCAAAATGGTTTGCAAATATGCAAGAATTTGGCGCTAATTTACAAGAAGATGAACAAATTCGTAGATATTTGGAAAAAAGACCTTGCTGCGTTGGTACTGCATTTATTGAAATCAAGCGTATGAGCGAAAAAATCGAAGTAACTCTTCACACTGCAAGACCAGGTCTTGTTATTGGGAAGAAGGGCATTGAAATTGAACAAATCAAGCAAGACCTGCGTCGGAAAACTGGAAAGGAAATCTGGATTGAAGTTGCCGAAGTAAAGCGTCCAGATCTTGATGCAAAACTTGTTGCTGAATCTATAGCAAAACAGATTGAGCGAAGAGTTGCATTTAGAAGAGCGTTGAAAAAGGCAATCCAATCATCTATGGATGCGGGCGCTCTTGGAATTAAGGTGCAAGTCTCAGGAAGAGTCGGCGGTGCAGAGATTGCAAGAACTGAATGGTACAAAGAGGGTAGAGTTCCTCTTCATACACTTCGTGCGAATATTGATTATGCACCTGCAAGGGCTGAAACTACCTACGGATCTATTGCGGTCAAGGTTTGGATTAATCGAGGAAACGAGGAATCCTTAAAGGGATAATTAGGAGAGATAAATGGCATTACTTCCAGCAAGAACGAAGTTTCGAAAGCAGCAAAAAGGAAAACTAACAGGCCTTACAAAGGGCGGTGAGTTTGTTGAATTTGGTGATTATGGAATGCAGGTTCTTCAAAGAGGAAAAATTACAGGAAAGCAGATCGAAGCTTGTAGAGTTGCAATTAACAGATATTTCAGTAGAAAAGGTAAGGTTTGGATCCGAATTTTTCCAGATAAGCCCGTGACTAAAAAGCCTGCTGAGACCCGAATGGGTAAAGGTAAAGGTTCTACGGATCATTGGGTTGCTCCAGTTCGACCCGGCAGAATTCTTTTTGAGGTTGGAAATGTTTCACGTGAGGACGCAGTAATTGCACTTTCAAAAGCAACAGCAAAGCTTCATTTGAGAACTAGATTTGTAGAACGACTAGAAAGGGTATAGGCTTAATTTCATGACAAAAATGACCGATCTAAAAAAGCAAAGTGAAAGCGACCTACTAGTTCAATTAAAAGAAACTAGTATGAATATTTTCAAATTGCAAAGTGAATTGAAAGTGAATAGAAAGCTTGATAAACCACATGAGCTAAAATCACTTAAGAAAAAAAGAGCTAGAATTTTAACTCTAGTCAACCAAAAAAGTAAGGAAAGCTAATGCAGTTAACTAGCGGAAGAAAAGTGAAAGAAGGTGTTGTTGTTTCTAGCAAAATGCAGAAGACTGTGACAGTCAATGTAGAGAGAACTGTAAAACATCCACTTTATAAGAAAGTTACAAAACGTGGGAAAAAATATTATGCCCACTGCGAACTAGAAGGTGTAAGCGATGGCACAAAAGTTCGAATCCAAGAGACAAGACCTATGTCTAAATTAAAGAGATGGGTTGTTGTTGAGGTTTTATCTAAGTAAAAATTACGGGCAAAAGAGAGCGAAATGATACAGCAAGAAACAGAATTAGATGTAGCGGACAATAGCGGCGCAAAACGTGTAAAATGCTTTAAAGTCCTTGGTGGAAGTAAAAGACGGTACGCTGGAGTTGGCGATGTTGTAGTTTGCTCTGTTAAGGAAGTGGATCCAAAGTCTGCAATTAAGAAAGGTGATGTTATCAAAGCTGTAATTGTTAGAACAAGTAGTTATATCCGCAGAAAAGATGGATCAACTCTTAAATTTTTTCAAAACAGCTGTGTAATTATTGATGAAAAGTTGAATCCAAAGGGTACTCGTATATTTGGGCCCGTAGCAAGAGAAGTTAGAGACAAGGGCTTTTTAAAAATCAGTTCACTTGCACCAGAAGTTATATAGAGAAGGAACAAAAAATGAGTAAATGGATAAAAAAAGGCGATTTAGTACTAGTCCTTGCTGGAAATGAGAAAGGAAAGTCTGGAGAAGTTCTATCAAGAAAAAAAGATAGAGTGCTGGTTCAGGGTATTAATATTAGAAAAAAGCATATGAAGCAAAGAAGTCAGGAAGTTCCCTCTGATATAGTAAGTATTGAGGTTCCTATTCACATTTCAAATGTAGCTATATGTGATAAAGATGGAAAAAAATTAAAACTAAAGTTTGTTTCTGATGAGAAAGGTACAAAGTCTCTTTGCTATGATAAAGACTCTAAGACAGAAACGTATAGAACTCTTAAAAAACCCGCAAAGGTGAAATAATACAGATGTCCAGATTGAAGAAGAAATATAACGAAGAAATCAAGTCAGCTTTGAAAGAAAAGTTTTGTTATGAAAATGTGATGCAAATTCCAGGTCTAAAGAAAATTATCATTAGCATGGGTGTTGCAGAAGCTTTAAAGGACAAGAACGTAATGCAGGATTGTTCAAGAGAGCTCATGATGTTGTCTGGGCAGAAGCCAATCAGAATTAAAGCAAAAAAGTCCATCTCCAATTTTAAATTAAGAGAAGGTCAAGAAATTGCACTAAAGGTAACAATGCGCGGCGTGAGAATGTTCGAATTCATGGATAGATTCTCTAATATCGTAGCCCCAAGGATTCGTGACTTTAGAGGATTTAAGGCAAAAGGTGATGGATCTGGAAACTATACACTCGGTTTAAGTGACCAGCAAGTATTTCCAGAAATAGATTTGGATAAAGTAAAAAGAGATCAAGGTATGCATATTACATTTGTTACCAGTGCAAAAAAGGATGAGGAGTGTTTAGAACTTCTTAGAATGCTTGGCCTACCTTTAGAAAAAAAAAGTGAGAGGAAATAGATAATATGCACAGTGACCCAATAGCAGACCTATTAACTAGAATAAGAAATGCCCTTACTGCCAAGCATCGATATGTTGATGTTAAGCTTAGCAAAATGAACGTGGCTATTATCGAAGTTTTAAAAGAAAGAAAATATGTAAATGACTTTTTGAAGAGTGATGAAAAGCGATTGATTCGAGTATTTTTAAGGTATGATCTTTCAACAAGAGAGCCAAAAATTCGCGGGCTTAAGAGAGCTTCAAAACCTTCTCTAAGAAGATATGTAAAGCATAACGAAATTCCAAGAGTATTGAGTGGTCTTGGTACTGCAATTTTATCAACTCCGAAAGGCGTAGTTGATGGTAAATCAGCAAAAAATATGAAGGCGGGTGGCGAGCTACTCTGCACAGTATGGTAACGAAGAAAAGAGGTAATTGATGTCACGACTTGCAAAAAGACCCATTCACGTGCCTAGTGGTGTGGAAGTTAAATTAGAAAAAGGCTTAGTAAAAGTGAAAGGTCCAAAGGGCAGCTTGGAAACAAAGCATCCAATAGATATTTTACTTAATCTAGAAGGTGATAGTCTCCATGTTGCTTTTAATGAAAAAGGGGAGAGCCCTTATCCATTTTTTGGTCTATTTAGGTCTCTCATAAATAATTCAGTAATTGGAGTTTCTACAGGTTTTGAAAAAAAGCTTCAGTTGATTGGGGTTGGTTATCGAGCAGCATTGAAAGGAACAATTCTTGAATTGCAATTAGGTTTTTCTCACCCATGTAATCTTGAATTGCCAGAGGGTATATCAGTAAACATCGAAAAAAGTACTCTGATTACTGTAACTGGCATTAATAAACAAGTAGTTGGTCAGTTTGCTGCAGATGTTCGCTCGCTGCGACCACCAGAACCATATAAAGGTAAAGGTGTTCGTTACGTGGATGAGTATGTACGTAAAAAGGCTGGAAAAGCAGCAAAAGGTAAGTAAGAGATGGAAAATAGTTTAAGAAAAAGAGACGATGTTCGCCGTAAAAGAGCTCTTAGAATTAGAAAACATTTACGAGGAACAGCGCAGAAACCAAGACTGTCAGTTCAAAGATCTAATAGACACATTTCAGCTCAAATAATTGATGACGAGAAAGGCGTTACTTTAGCATCATTTGGAACTCTTTCAAAAGATAGCAAGTTCAAAGTTAAATCGAGAGAAAGTGCCGCACATGTAGGCGAGCAGATTGCAACACTTGCTAAAGGAAAAAATATAGAAGCGGTTATATTTGATCGCGGAAGAAATAAATATCATGGCGTGATTGCATCTCTTGCAGATGCCGCAAGAAAAACTGGGCTTAAATTTTAGAGGAGTAGTTGTTAATGGCAAAACGTCAGAAAGAAACAGAGAGTGATTTCGAAGAGAAAGTAATTCACATCAACAGATGTTCTAAAGTTGTGAAAGGCGGAAGAAAGTTTAGTTTTTCGGCACTAGTTGTGATTGGGGATGGGAAAGGAAAGCTCGGTGTTGGATTTGCTAAGGCTAACGAAGTAGCGGATGCAATTCGAAAAGCCGGTGAGTCTGCAAGAAAGAATGTTTGTGAAATTGTTCTAGAGGGAACAACTATTCCTCATGAAGTTCTATTTAAAAAAGACGGAGCAAGGGTTTTGCTAAAACCTGCAGGAGTTGGTACCGGAGTAATCGCTGGTTCTAAAATGAGATCTATATTCGAACTCGCTGGAGTAAAAGACATTATTGCAAAGAATTTGGGATCAAATAATCCGCTTAATCAAGTTAAAGCTACTGTAGACGCTCTTATAAGTGGAAGAAGTAGAAGCGAAATTTTAGCGATTACAGCGTAAAGAAAACACATAGGTATTGAGAATGAAATTATCAGAATTAATTGATAAGACAAGACACCGAAAGAATGTGCAGAGAGTTGGAAGAGGTCCAGGTTCTGGACGAGGTAAGACTTCATCAAGAGGCCATAAAGGTGATAAATCTAGATCGGGATACAAAAGGCGAGAAGGAAAAGAGGGTGGACAGTTGCCCCTTTATCAAAAACTTCCGACCCGAGGTTTTTCAAATGTTCAATTCGAAAAGAAGATGTTCACTCTAAATTTAGATAGAATTAATGATCTATTTGAAGACGGTGAGACACTTAACGTAGAGTCACTTGTTGCTAAAGGATTTCAGCTTAGAAAAGCTAAGGATGGAATTAAGATACTTGGAAATGGTGAGCTTACAAAGAAAATTACTATCGAAGCACACGGATTTACGAAAGGTGCCATAAAAAAACTCGAAGAAAAATCAATTGAGTTTAAGTTAATTAAGTAAGAAGACATCACTTGCAATAGCAAGCAGAAGGTATGCCACAATATGTTTAATCAGATTAAAAAAATCTTTTCCATTGGCGAGTTAAAAGCTAAAATTATTTTTACTGGCCTAATGCTTGTTGTTTGTAGAGTAGGGGCATTTATCCCAGTTCCTGGTATAAATGGGGATGAAGCTGTAAAAGTTTTTCGTTCAGCCACAGGTGGAAGTCAAAATCTCTTTCAACTAGTTGATATGTTTTCTGGTGGAGCATTTGCGCATATGACAATTTTTGCGCTAGGTGTTATGCCCTATATTTCTGGATCGATTATCATGCAACTTTCTATGGCTCTTTTTCCATCTCTCCAAAGAGAGATTAGAGAAAACCCTGAAGCAGGAAAGAAAAAAATTGGTAAATGGACAAGGCTTTTGACACTTGTCCTAGCTATGTTTCAGTCACTTTTATTTGCAAGATACGCACTAAAAATTAATATGGATAGTCCTGGAATCGTTGTAAATCAACTATTGCAGTTTCAGGTCTTTGGGATTCCTTGGCTCTTTTTGATGATTGTCATGTTAGCTATGACTACCGGTACTATTTTTCTAATGTGGATTGGTGAACAAATCACAGAAAAGGGTATTGGAAATGGAATAAGTTTAATCATTGCTGTCGGTATTTTATCATCACTTCCGTCAACTTTTGGAACAATTCTTCGTGGTCTTAATTTAGATTCTCAGGAAGTTGGTCAGTTGAGCTTCTCTACTGTTGTAATGCTAGTGATTGTGTTTGTTATGATTATAGTTGGAACAATTCTAATTATACAGGGGCAAAGAAAAATCCCATTGCAATATGCAAGAAGAGTAGTTGGAAGGCACGAAGTTCAAGGTGGAAATGCGCATATCCCCCTAAAAGTTAATTATGCTGGAGTTATTCCAGTGATATTTGCATCAACACTTTTAATGTTCCCAGCAACAATTTCACAGTTTGTATCTACTGGATCATTTTTTGGAAAAATTACTGGTGCGCTTTCACCTGGAAGTTGGGTTTATGCTGCATTATTTGTAATGCTTATTTTCTTTTTCACTTACTTTTGGACAGCAACACAGTTTCATCCAGAACAGATTGCATCTGATATGAAAAAAAATGGAGCATTTATTCCAGGTATAAGACAAGGAAGACCTACACAAGACTTTCTTGAGTCTACCATGGGAAGAATAACACTCCTTGGGGCATCTTTTTTAGCCCTTATTGCGATACTGCCACAGCTTGTTGGAAAGTTTTTGGGAGTAGATGCTGGTGTTAGTCATTTTTTTGGAGGGACATCACTTCTGATTTTGGTAGGTGTGGTATTAGATACAACAAAGCAAATTGAGTCTCATCTTATTATGAAAAGATATGATGGGTTTATGAAGAAAGGTAGAAAAGCCTCAAGAGTATAATAACTTTACAAGTTTTCTCTGAGCATTAAATAATATTTTGAAATTATTAGTCTTACAATATGACCATTGCATAGTATGACTTGTTTTGATAAACTTTACGGCAAAACTTTAAAAAAGGATTAAGAATCATGCCAAGAGTGATTGGAATAGACATTCCGAATAAGAAGCGATTAGTGATTAGTCTAACATATATTTATGGAATAGGACCGCATGTAGCAAAGGAAGTTATTCAAAAACTATCCCTTGATCCTGATATGCAGGCAAGTGCTTTAACAGAAGATCAAATCGGACAATTAAATTCTTTATTACAATCAGAGTTTATTGTTGAGGGAGATTTAAGACGACAAGTCCAAAACAACATTAAACGATTAATTTCTATTAATACCTATAGAGGAAATAGACACAGGGTAGGACTACCATGTAGAGGTCAGAAAACGAAAAATAATTCGAGAACTCGAAAAGGTAAAAAGAAGTCTGTTGCGGGTAGAAAAAAATAAAGAATGAGGAAGTAAAAATTGGCAAAACAGGAAAGTAAGAAAAAAGTTGGATCTAGGCCAAAGAAAAGAAATCTAAGGTCAGTACCAAGTGGAATCGCACACGTAAGAGCTACATTTAACAATACGATCATTTCAATTACAGATCCTTCTGGAAAAGTAATAGCATGGGGTTCGGCTGGAAAGTCTAACTTTTCGGGTTCTAGAAAATCTTCTGCGTTTGCGGCGACTGTTGCAGCTCAAGATGCTGCAAAGGCAGCAATGCTCTATGGAGTAAAAGAGCTTGAAGTTCACCTTAAAGGACCTGGCGCCGGAAGAGAATCTGCTGTTAGAGGTCTTATGAGTTCTGGTATATTGATTACATTGATACGAGATAAAACACCAGTTCCACATAACGGCTGTAGACCAAGAAAACGTCGTAGAGTGTAGTAAATTTAAAAGTTATAACGCTAAATTTCCCAATTAGGAGTTTTTTTTATGGCGGTAAAGTATGGCAAATTTGAACTGCCAACTCAAATTAAGATTGATGAGAAT
>JAJFMG010000037.1 GCA_021772295.1 Chlamydiota bacterium
TCAAACCCTCTTTTTTTATTCTCATCTAGAAGTCTTTCATATGGAAATTTTATTTGGGGATATTTATAGAGGTACTTCATATAAGAATGTGTTGGCGTATTATCTAAATAATAATAAATCTCTTTTACATCCTCTCCATGATTGCCTTCCTCATTAGATAGTCCAAAGAGCTTTTCTTTTAAAAATGGGTCTTTTCCATTCCAAAAACAAAAAGAAAAACAAAGCCTTTGATGATTGTCACAAATTCCACCAATTCCATCTTCCCCCCATCGATAAACCTGCGAGTGAGACTTCTTGAAGGTAAGAAAGTTCCATGCATCCTGATTTTCTGAGTAGTCTTCACGAACAACGCCCCACTGCCGCTCACTTAAATAGGGTCCCCATCTTTTCCAGTGCTTTTTTCTCTTTATATTTTCTTGTAATCTTTTTTTCTCTGTCATCTCAAATCCCCGTTTTCTCCACCTTATGACTTCAAAGAATTTATTGACATTTCAAAATTTCTGTGAAAAATAAGCCCACACAGGAGAATTGTATGTACGATGTGATTGTAATTGGCGCTGGAGCTTCTGGACTTGTGGTATCTATTGGTCTTGCCGCTGCTAAAAAAAAAGTCCTGCTCATTGAAAAGGGGCTTTTTGGAGGCGACTGCACAAATTATGGATGTATTCCAAGTAAAGCGCTCATTGCATCTTCCAAAATTGCAAGCGCTTTACGGTCTGCCAAAAAATTTGGAATTACACTCAATGATACAACGTTTACAGCCGATGGAGCTTTTGCAAGAGTAGAGCAAATTGTGTCATCAGTACGCTCACATGAAGATGAAAAAGCCCTGCAAGAAAAAGGCGTGCACACCTTTAAAGGCGAAGCCTCCTTCCTTGATAAAAATACTATCAAAGCCATTTCTTCATCTGGTAATGAACAACATTTTTCTGCAAAAAAAATTATCATTGCGACTGGATCTCATCCAATTACACCTGATATTCCAGGTCTCAAGGGCGCCCCTTATCTCAATAATGAAACGATTTTTTCTTTGAAAAAAATCCCACCCTCGATTCATTTTTTAGGGGGAGGTCCCATATCAATTGAGCTTGCCTTAGCTCTGTCTAAACTTGGCTCTAAGGTGACCATTATTCAATCCTCAGAGCAGATTCTAAATCGTGAAGACTCATGTGCAAAAGAAATCATCGAAAAAGCCTTTAAACGTCACGGGATCACCATCTGCAAAAATACCCTATTGAAATCTGTCTCTTATCAAAATAATCAATTTGAACTTGATCTCTTTGATAAAGAGAAAAACGAATTAAAAAAACACTGCAGCTCATCTCTTTTTATTGGAATAGGTAGAAAACCAAGCCTTGGTAAATTAAACCTTACAAATGCAGGTATCATCTACACTGATAAAGGAATCAAAATTGATTCCTTTGGAAGAACAAATATCAAAAGCATTTATGCAGTAGGTGACTCCATCGGACCGCCCTTTTTCACTCATTTAGCAGAAACGCATGCTAGAGTCGTACTTCAAAACCTACTTCTTCCCTTTAAAACAAAAATCCCAAAAGGCCCCTATCCAAGAGTGACTTTTACAGAGCCTGAAATTGCATCCCTCGGTATGAATGAAAAAGAGTCAATCGAAAAATACAGCCTCAAAAAACTCAAAATTTATCACTTTTCCTTTGCAGGTTTGGACAGAGCTATAACTGATTCATCGGAGAATGGATTTGTAAAAGTCATTACGAAAAAATGGTCTTCTAAGATTATCGGCGCAACTATAGTTGCTCCACGAGCTGGTGAAATGCTCCAAGAGCTTATCCTCGCAAAAGAAAATAATATCCCTTTTAGAAAACTCAAAAATCAAATCCACCCATACCCTACCTACTCAAGAGCCATTCGACAAACCTCTGATCTCTATCTAAAAGAAGTGATACTCAAAACTCTAGCAAAATGGTTGCCTAAATGAAAAAAAATCTACTTCGCTTTGTACCTTTTTTACTACTTGTAATCTTGATTGTTATTGGATACTTTCTAGATGTAGCTGAGTACCTATCCTTTGATAAGATCAAAGAAAACAGAAACCAACTACTTCTTTTTGCCAAGCAACGCCCTATTTTATGCCCACTAATCTTTATGGCGCTCTATACAGTTGCTGTGAGTCTTTCCATACCAGGGGCATTTATATTAACAATTGTTTCAGGATTTATCTTCTATTTACCTCTTAGTATTTTTTATGTTTCCATATCAGCAACACTTGGGGCGTATGTCATATTCCTAATTGCAAAGTATGCTTTTTCAAGTCTTATGCAAGATAAAGCAAAACCTCTTCTCAAAAAATTTGAGAAGGGATTTCAAGAAAATGGCGCAAGCTATTTATTATTTCTTAGGCTTATTCCCCTATTCCCATTTTGGTTTGTAAACATCGCGCCTGCCTTTTTTAATATCAAAACAAGAACTTTTCTTTGGACAACCTTTGTTGGCATACTACCTGGCGTGTTCGTCTATGCAAATGCAGGAAGGAGTCTTGGCACAATTTTCGACCAGGGCAAAGAATTTTCTCTGGACACTATTTTTAATTTTCAAGTTAAACTAGCCCTTGTTATCTTGGCACTTTTTGCACTCCTACCCATTCTAATCAAAAAATACTTAGGAAAAAAAGATGCTTGATTCCTTCTACAGGAAACCCTACCAAAAACTCTTGATTGATCCCCTTTTACACCTATCTTTATTACAATCGATAAGTCCATCTACATTTACTCTGTGCGCATTTTTATCAGGACTTGCTATTCCATTTTTTCTTTACTATCACATGCACTTTCTTGCTGTTTGTGCACTTGCAATATCGGGTTTTTTTGACACATTAGATGGATCAATTGCAAGGCGATTCAACAAGACGTCTAATCAAGGAGCTATGCTTGATATTGTTTCAGATCGCTTTGTTGAAACGTTTATTATTTTAGGGCTATTTCTATTTAATATGGAAACAAGAGGGTTGCTATGTTTGGGTATGCTCAGCGCATCTTATTTATGTGTAACAACATTTCTAGTAGTTGGAATATTTACATCAACCGAATCAGAAAAAAGCTTCTTCTATAGTCCAGGAATCGTTGAGCGTGGAGAAGCATTTTTATTCTTTGTATTTATGATACTTTTTCCAAGCATTTTTCAAATGCTTGCTATCTCTTATATTAGCCTCGTACTATTGACGACATTTATTAGAGTTTATCAATTTCAAAAGAAACATGAGAAAATTAAAACATAGCCTATTGCATATTATGATATACTGCATCTACGTCCTCTAAGTCTTCCAAATAATCAATTAAAGCAAAATTTGATTGTTTGGTCTCTTCGTCGCATTCTACAAATACTTTGGGAATCATCGTAAGTTTTGCATCATTAACTTCAAAGGTAAGCTTATCTTTGACTTCGTAGAGCTCCGATGGATCGGTGACTATCATATAAGAATCATCAGTCACGTCAAAATCTTCTGCTCCAGCATCAGAGGCTACTTGAAAGGCTGTATCTTCATCAACAATAGACTTATCTACTTCAATAATACCTTTTTTCTCGAAGTTAAAACTTACAGAGCCTGGAGATGCTACAGAGCCACCTTTTTTATTCGTGGCAATACGCATGTCGGATGAGATTCTATTTTTGTTGTCTGTCATTACCTCTGCTATAATCCCAACACCATTTTTTCCATAAAGCTCGTATGTCATTTCGATATAATCTGCTTGATCTGCGCTTGATGCTTTTTTTATGTTACGCTCGATGTTGTCATTGGGCATATTACATGCTTTGGCTTTTTGCAATGCTAGTTTGAGTTTGGCATTGGATTTGATATCTGGGCCCCCTTGTTTAACAGCAGAGATGATTTCTTTGGTGACGCGTGAAAAAACTTTTCCACGAGCTGCATCCGCCCTTCCTTTTCTATGTTTAATGTTTGCCCATTTACTATGTCCTGCCATAACCTACAGATCCTTTTGCATTAATATTTTCGTTAAATATTTATCTCCATCCTTTAAAAATTTGGGATGTCTTCCATATTCTTTAAACCCAAGTCTTTCATAAAAACGTAAAGCTGGATTTTCCTCATACACTTCTAGATGAAAAAACTCGATGTGGAACTTCTCTTTCCCAAGTTTCATAAGCTCTTTCATAAGTAGTGTTCCAGCTCCTTTGCCTCGATACTCTTCATTCATCACTATTACAAATAGCGCTTGATGCCTTTGTTTTTCATATCCCTGAACATAAATAAGCGCTGATCCAATGACTTGTCCATCTTCTTCCAAAGTAAGAGAAGCTCCAATCTTAATATAACTAAGCCATAGGCGAACAGCTTCTTTAACCTCCTTCTCATCAATCATAGGAAAGCCCTTTAATACTCCTTTTTGGAGGAGCCACTTTTCGATATGAGGACCATCAGATGCTACAGTTTCGCGAATATGAAATTTTGTCATAAAGTAATATCCATGATAATTCGACTTTTATATTTTCCATTTTCTTTTACGAATTTCTCTTGCTTACATATCTCTACAAAGCCATTTTTGAGAAGAAAAACATGAGCAAAACTCCCCTCTATAACATCAAAATAAAGTCTTTCTAATTTGAATTTCGTCTTAGCTAGATGTTTGATATTTTTAATTAGTGCTGTTCCAACTCCTCTTCTTTGCCATTTGGGATCCACAATAAATTGCATCATTCCAAAATGCATTACTTTGCGAAAGGGCATTAGAAAAAGTGTCGCAACTCCATTTGGAACGCCGTTGTAGGTAGAGGTAAGACTACAGTTATAGCGAAAAAAACCAGCCCAGTATCGAAGGTTCATCTCGATTTCCTTTTCATTCCCCATAGGGAAATTTGAAAGCATTTCTTTGGTTTGAAGCCACTTTCTTATATACGCTACGTCACTATTTTCAGAGAAACGAATATCAAAAGCTTTTTCATCTGTGATTTTTTTGATCATGCTCCGCCAAATTCTTTTAAATAAGCATTAATAAACAGGTCAATATCACCATCCATAACACTTTGGATATTTCCTGTCTCAGCTTTGGTTCTGGTATCTTTTACAAGTGTATAGGGTTGAAAAACATAACTTCTTATTTGAGAACCCCACTCAATCTTTTTCTTTTCACCAGAAATTTTAGAAAGAGATTCTTCCCTTTCTAAAAGCTCTTTCTCATAAAGCTTTGATTTGAGCATTTTTAAACATGTTTCTTTGTTTTGTAATTGGGATCTTTGCCCTTGGCAAGAGACAACAATACCTGTGGGAATATGTGTAATTCGTACAGCCGAATCTGTTGTGTTTACATGTTGACCACCAGCGCCAGAGGATCTAAATGTATCAATGCGAAGAT
>JAJFMG010000038.1 GCA_021772295.1 Chlamydiota bacterium
CGATCTTTGCAACTGGGGCTTATCTGACATATGTTAGTAAAAATGAAAAATGGTATTTCTCAGCAGGCTATGATGCTCAAATAGCAAATCGACTATTTGATCAGGATGTATTCTTCCAAGGTCTTGTAAGGTTCTAAGATAAGGCTTTCATATGCATGCATATGAAAGCCTACTAAATACTATTGTTTTGCAGATGAGAAGTAAGGCTTTCCATCGAATTCATAAAGGTTTTCAGATTTGATAATATCAATGCCTTGATCTGTCAGAGATGCATAGAGATTAGAAATTTCTTTCTGAGTACATTTTCCTTTAGGGAAATAGCGACATCTCCATTGGTCAATACAAAATGTTTCTTTGAGACCATTTGGATAAACGGTAGCTCCTCGATTTGAGATCATTTCTAGAGTAAAGCTTTCTGCTTTACAACTAAGCATTTTTTTGATGAATTCTTCTGAGGTTGCTTTAGAAGCAACATAGATGTCTATTCCCACAAGTTCTCGGGTGCTCTTAGAATCTGAAGATTGGTAAGAATGAGAGTGACTCTTGTTTTGTTTAGTGTAGTTTGCTTTTTTCAATTGAGAAGGCTCTTGTCCCATACGATCAATAATTGCATTAGCAAATTCCTTAGTACCTACCTTTTGCTTACTTTTTTCTGTATGGATATCGTAGGTGTGTACACCATCTTCGATGGTTTTTAGAAGAGCATTATGCATCTTTGTAGCTGCATCTAGTTGATTGAGGTGTAAAAGCATAAGTACAGATCCTAGCATTAGCCCCGTTGGGTTTGCCATATTTTGACCAGCGCGTCTTGGTGCAGATCCATGGATTGCCTCGAACATCGCGCCATGCTCTCCAATATTTGCAGAACCTGCAAGGCCTACAGAGCCGCTAATTTGAGCTGCTACGTCTGAAAGAATGTCTCCGTATAGGTTAGGAAGAACAACCACATCAAAAGCCTCTGGTGTATCTGCAAGTTTTGCAGCCCCAATATCTACAATCCAGTGTTCAGATTCAATGTCTGGATATTCTTTAGCAATTTCTTCATATACCTTATGAAACAGACCATCGGAGAGCTTCATGATGTTGTCTTTTGTAAAGCAAGTGACTTTTTTTCGCTTATTTGCTTTAGCGTACTCAAAAGCATAGCGAACAATTTTTTCTGTGCCAGGGCGTGAGATGAGCTTAATGGAATGGCAAACATCCAGGGTTTGCCTATATTCAATGCCGCTATAGAGATCTTCCTCGTTTTCTCGGATAATAACAACGTCCATGCTAGGGTGTTTGGTCTCAATGAAAGGGGAATAAGAAATGCAGGGGCGAACATTAGCATATAGACCAAATGCTGTTCGAATTGTTACATTTAAGCTTTTAAAACCACCACCCTGGGGTGTTGTAATAGGTGCTTTTAAAAAAGCATCGGTGCTTCTTAAGGTATCCCAGGTATCTGGAGAAAATCCCGTTTTATGACCTTTGAGATACATTTTTTCTCCAATTTCCACGGTCTGGATATCTAAATTAGCGCCAGAGGCTTTTAGTACCTTTAGGGTAGCATCCATGATTTCTGGGCCAATTCCATCACCGTGCGCTACTGCAATCTTTGTTTTTGACATGTTTTCTCCATGATCTAAGCTTTCATCTAAAATCGAATTTCTATATGATTATGTTCTTGGAATCAAGTAAAATTAATACCAATTTTTGCAGTGGAAAAACAAACGGCTAATTCTCTTCTAGATCAACATAAAGACAATCTTGCATATTTTTTTGATCATCTTGATTTCGATCACGCTAAAGAAATATTTATTGAGCTTATTAAAGTCGGTGGAAGACTCATTTTTACAGGGGTTGGAAAAAGTGGCTTTGTGGCGGAAAAGGTTTCCAAGTCTTTAATTTCGATTGGCGTTGATAGTAGTTACCTATGTCCTTTGAATGCGCTTCATGGGGATATAGGTAATATTCACTCCTCTGATGTTCTTATCTGTTTAAGTAAAAGTGGTGAGACGCCTGAGCTTTTAACACTTGCGACTCATTTGAAGAAAAGAGGGGTAAGGATTTTTTCTTGGATTTCTCAAATAGATGCATCTTTAAAGAAGCTATCAGATCACTGTGTTATACTTCCGATGAAAAGAGAGCTTTGTCCCTTTAATATAGTGCCTACTACCTCTTCTTCGATTCAGATGCTTTTTGGTGATTTATTAATTGCCACTTTTATGGAAGAGAGCAATCTTAAGATAGATATATTTGCAAGAAATCATCCATCAGGTGCGATTGGGAAATTAACACATACTGCAGTGGAAGATCTAATGTTGACAGGCACTAGTCTTCCTATATGTTTACTAGATGCAAAACTATCGGATACGATGAAAGTCTTTTCAGAAAAAAAATGTGGGTGCTTGCTGATCGTAGATGAAAATATGGAATTAAAGGGTGTGTTTTCTGATGGAGATTTGCGAAGAGGGATCGCAAATAAGGGTGATTCACTGATGAAAAAAACGATGAAAGATCTTATGCAGCCTTTATTTACTACAGTTTCTAAACAAACCCTTTGCTACGAAGCGCTCCAATATATGGAAAACGATCCAAAAAAGAAGGTTTATTTCTTACCTGTTACTGAAGAAAACAGGCTTGTGGGTATGATTCGTATGCATGATCTAATAGCACATGAGATTAAAAAGTGATTTATCTCTCATGCTTTCAATATTTATAGTTTCTGAATTGAAATTATAATCTTATGTTAAGTGGATTTAATTTACATTTAGTTTTTATTGTTCAGGAGAAACAATGTAGGATTGTTTTTTAAATTTTTATAATTGCATCTTTTTATTTTAAACTAGTTGAGAAAAAACTGGACGCAGGCGTACTCTATCTTCTTTTACTTATTACTAATCCTTTGAAATAAGGAATATAGATTATGATATTGCAAAACATTCCCCATCTTATACTCCTGACAATTTTTTCACTTGGTTATTTGGTTATTATTTTTGAGCATGTGGCTAAAGTGAACAAAGCCGCTGTTGCACTACTTCTGGCAGTGCTATGTTGGCTTGTTTTTTTCATGGGAGAGGGTCAATCAATTGAAAAAAGTTCGACTTTTCTGTCGATTCGGTTAAGTGATGTTTCTCAGATTCTCTTCTTTTTACTGGGTGCAATGACCCTTGTTGAACTTATTGATTCTCATAAGGGATTCAATACTGTGATCGAAAAATTGCATACAAATTCAAAAAGGAATTTACTTGTTCTGATCTCTATTATTTCATTTTTGCTTTCTGCGATTTTAGATAATTTAACGACAACGATTTTGATGGTAACGCTACTTCGAAAACTGATTCCAAAGCGAAAAGATCGATTTATTTTTTGCTGCATGGTGGTCATAGCTTCCAATGCCGGGGGTGCTTGGACACCTATTGGTGATGTTACAACAACGATGCTTTGGATTAACGGGCAAATATCGACACTTGTAGTTATGAAAGAGATTTTCCTGCCAAGTGTAATCTGTATGATTGTTCCCCTTATTTGGTTCTCGATTGAACTTAGAGGGCAATACTTCGAAACTGAAAGTCGATTTAGAGCCGGGGCCCTAGAGCCAAATGCGCATCTAATATTTACGCTTGGTATTCTATCTTTTATTTTTGTACCGATCTTTAAGGCGTTAACTGGAATGCCACCATACATGGGTATGCTAATATCTGTAGCCTTTCTTTGGCTTGTAACGGATATACTTCATCATCGCTTTGAACATAGATCACATCTTCGGATTCCTCATATTTTGACAAAGATTGATGTATCCAGCATTTTATTCTTTCTTGGAATTCTTCTCAGTATTGAGGCAATTGAGGCAACAGGGATGCTTACAAGTCTCGCGCAATTCGTAGACTCCAAAATTCATTCACATGCTGTTATTGCAACCCTTCTTGGTATTCTTTCCGCGATTATTGATAATGTTCCATTGGTTGCTGCAAGCATGGGAATGTATGACCTGTCATCGTATCCAATGGATTCAAGTTTGTGGCTTATGATTGCATATGCAGCAGGTACTGGTGGTAGTATTCTAATTATTGGTTCTTCTGCCGGAGTTGCTTTAATGGGGATGGAGAAGGTTGATTTTATTGCTTATATGAAAAAAGCTTCCATTCCTGCGTTCCTTGGATTTCTCCTTGGAATGCTCGCTTATGTGTATGTTTTTTAATATACAAATTATTTTATTTAGCTTTTTTTCAAAAAGCTAAGAAAAAAATTGCAGTAAATGTTTTTCATGCTGTATGGTTTTAGATTCCTTCAAGAGAAGACGCTCTTTAAAAGAGTAAATCAAGAAGGAAAAAAGCAAATCCAAAGATGATTTGCAAATGTTATTTGACAACGTAAAAGAAGTGATAAGACAGACAATAAAAGAGGTTTGAGCGATTAGCATTTATGCTAATTGCCCCTAGTCAATATATATAATTTTTTCTGAGAATTT
>JAJFMG010000039.1 GCA_021772295.1 Chlamydiota bacterium
ATCCAAAAAACAGGATCTTCTTCAAAAGGATATAGAGCTCGATAGAAGTCTAAATATTCTTTTTCGGTGCACTCCGAAGGTGCTTTTATCCAAAGAGGCTCTTTGTCATTAATTCGCTCATCTTGGAACGAAATAGGGCATGGTAAATAAGAGCAATGCTTCTTAAGAATTCCTTTAATAGTGTTTTCCTCTAAGTACTCTTCGCTATCTTTTTCAATATGGAGGATGATCTTTGTTCCACGCGTTTCTCTAGATCCTTTTTCTAATGTGTAACTAGAAGATCCATCGCAGGACCAAAAAGCTGCAGAGGAGCCTTGCTTGTAGGATTTAGTTTGAATCTCTACTTTAGTGCTGACCATAAATGAGGAATAGAATCCAAGGCCAAAATGACCAATGATTTGATCTTCTGCAGATTTGTATTTTTCCATAAAATCTTCTGCACCAGAAAAGGCAAGTTGTGCGATATATTTTTTAACTTCCTCTTTTGTCATTCCAATACCAGTATCTTCAATGGTAAGGGTTTTGTTGTCTTTGTCGATGGAAATGTTGATATGAAGATCTTCATCTTTACAATCTAAGCTTCCTTGATCTCTAAGAATTTTCATTTTAGCGATTGCATCACAAGCATTGGAAACAAGTTCTCTTAAAAAAATCTCTTTATCAGAATATAGCCATTTTTTGATGATTGGCAGAATGTTTTCACTGTGGATTTTTAGTTTTTCTTCAGTCATGGTTTACCCTTCTTGTAAAAAAATAGTTTTACGATAAGAATACCATATTTTTTGCCATTTTAAAAGGAAGAAAATATGGCATTGAAGTCTAAAATATTTGCTTCTTGCAGTATAATAAGAACAACGGCAATTGGCGCTATATATCTGATAAGATAAAGCCATGGCCTAAATAAAAATTTATATTTACTGCCATTTCTAAATTCATGAGATGAGATTTTTTTATCCATGATATATCCCACAAAAATTAGCGTAAGTAGCCCTGCAATTGGCATCATATAACTGCCTGTTATGTAATTTAGGGTGTCAAAAAAGTCTCTACCATAGATTTCCTTCCACTTAGGAAATAGGATGCCAGATCCAGATAATGCAGACGGGATTCCTAAAATAAATACTAAGGCGGATGTGATTAAGACGGTCTTTTTTCGAGCCCATCCATAGAGTTCAATCATATTTGAATTTAACACTTCAAAAAGGGCAATGGTGGATGTAAGTGCGCTAAAAAGAAGTAGAATGAAAAAGACAGTTGAAATCACCAAATTTCCTGGAAGTTTTGCAAAAGCAACAGGTAAGGTTTGAAACACAAGTCCTGGCCCACCAGAGGCTGGAAAGTTAAACGTAAAGACTATTGGAAAAATAATCAGTGCTGCAAGCATAGAAACTGCAACTGTCATCAGAGTGACAATAATTCCAGTTTTGGGAATATCCTCTCCTTTTTTTAGATAACTACCATACGTAACACTAATCCCAAGTCCAACGCTCAATGTAAAGAAAGCCATTCCTAGAGCATCAAGAATACTTGATGGTGATAGTTTAGAAAAGTTCGGTTCAAAAATAAAACGAACCGCCTTTGGAAAGCCAGGCATTGTTGAACCGTAGATAAGCATTCCAATCAGAATAACAAAAAGCCAAGGCATGAGAATACGACTCCATTGTTCAATTCCTTTTCGAACGCCCCCAAGAAGTATTCCAATATTCAGCAAGATAAAAATAAATAGCCAAAACAGATTTAAGCCTACAGATGAATGTACTACGTTAAACACATTTCGAATTTGATCTGGAGTTTTACCGAGAGTAAATTGGCTAATCGACATAAGCGCATAGTTTAGGCTCCACCCGGCAACAACGCAGTAATACGATAAAATAATAAAGCACGTAAGAACGTTGATCCAACCTAGCATTTTCCAATTATGAGAATCTTTTCCAAGTATGCTATAAGCAAGAATAGAACCCTTTTGAGCAGATCTACCTACAATAAGTTCTGAGAGAAACGCGGGGAGTCCGATTACAGCCGTAAAAATAAGATATAAGAGAACAAAAGCGCCACCACCATTTTCACCTGCAATATATGGAAAACGCCAAAGGCTTCCAAGACCTATTGCAGATCCTGCGGCAGCTAAAATAAATCCAATTCGTGATCCAAAATGTTCTCTGAGTGCTTTCATGATTGTTTCCTGCAGGGGTATTTTGTGTGATTAAATCGCTTTTGATTATTAGATGTCAATTTTCTTTGCAAAAGAATTTTTTGTTTTCTATGCTTCAGATCACAAATAATTATTTAGGAGATAGGTAATGAAATTTCTTTTCCAATGTTTAGTGTTAATACAAAGTTTCGGATTTATTTCCGTTTCATTTGCCACTGAGGAAGAATTTTTTACCTGTAAATTGCCTGGGCAACTAGGTAATCAAATGTTTTCAGCAGCAGCTGCTTTGAGTTTAGCTATAGATCAAAATGCTAAGGTATATTTCCCAATACTTAGGACATCCACAAAAAAGCATGGAAACTTATCTGTTAACCGAGAGAAAATATTTTGGAGATTAGACAGCTCTTCACCAGCTTCTGAGCCTTCATGTATTATTAAACAAACAGCAGATAATCCCACTGATTTCCCTTTGCCCTATGTTAGGGGTATGGTACTTTCCGTTAAGCCTTGGTCAGAGAAATATTTTAAGCATAACGCCTCGCAGGTTCTTCCATTTTTTGAGCCGAGCCAAAAAATTTTGAATCATCTACATGAAAAATATAACCACATTATCAAGCATCCAATGAGCGTTTCATTTCATGTAAGATCGTGTAAAGGAGAGCCCGCAGCACGAACAAGAAGGCCGTTATATTGTGAAACATATTTTCAATTAGCAATGAAACATTTCCCAAAAGACGCCCTTTTTGTAGTATTTTCCGATGACATTGAATTTTGTAGAAAAAGATTACAACACATAGACAGGAATTTTATCTTTATGAACACAGAGCCCTATTACCATGATTTTTATCTCATGAGTCTTTGTAAGCATAATATTGTTTCTAACTCTACTTTCTCTTGGTGGGCAGCATATTTAAATAAAAATAAGTCAAAAAAGGTAATAGCACCTAGAGACTTTTTCTATCCGAAGTATAAAGATAATTCAATTGGTTCGGCATATTATTTTTTCCCAAATTATGAAGAAAGAATCAGAGATTTATGGCCAAAAGAATGGATTTTAATCGAAGACTGCTTCGACAGAAATGACTAACCTCAAAAATGAAATAAGTCTAGATTTGTATTTTTTACAACTGGATTTATCAATCATATGAGTATAAAGATAAGTATGAGGAGTAAATTGTAACATGATTGCAATTTACTTCTAAATTTGGGATGATTTATCTTCTTTTTTTCATAGGAGACTTCTATTTGGATATTCCATTAAGTCTAATTTCGATAGTGATTTTTATTCTTATCGGTGTTTTCTTATCTGGGCTCATTCTTTACACTAAATCTAAACTTGTGAGTACGGCTTTATGTAAAATCCGAATTAATAAGGATGATTCTCTTATTAAAGAAACAGCGGGTGGTGCAACCCTTCTTAATGTCTTACTTTCAAGTGAGATTGCTGTGCCTTCTCCTTGTGGTGGTAAAGCAACTTGTAAACAATGTAAAGTGCAAGTTGTTCAGGGAGGTGGACCCCTTATAGAAACGGACAAAGCAACCTTTACTCCCAAAGAGTTAAAAGAAGGGTGGCGTCTTTCTTGCCAGTGTAAAGTAAAAAATGATCTCGAGATTTTACTTCCTGATAATATGCTTACACTTAGGGAATATACAGGCAAAGTTCTTAGTAATAAAAATGTAGCGACATTCATTAAAGAGCTTGTTGTTGAGCTTGATGAAGAGGTTCCATACCAATCAGGGGATTATTTCCAATTTCATGTACCTCCCTTTAAAGCAAATACATCTGATTGGAAAAAAACGATCGAAGAAAAGTATTTTTCTGATTGGGAGAAGTTTCAGTTCTTCGATCAAGAAATTGACTATTCTGATCTTGATGAAGATATTATTAGAGCATACTCAATGGCGTCGTATCCAGGAGAAGGTAAAATTTTTAAATTCAATATTCGAATAGCAACTCCGCCATGCATTGATGGAAAAGTGTCAAAAAAAATTCCATGGGGTATATGTTCTTCCTATATTTTTTCGTTAAAAGAAGGGGATTCAGTTCATTTATCAGGGCCTTTTGGGGAGTCTCATATGATAGACGATAAGCGAGATGTTTATTTTCTGATTGGGGGCGCTGGCTCCTCATTTGGGAGAAGTCATATTTTGGATCTATTTTTATCAAAAAATACTACTCGGAAAGTTGAGCTTTGGTATGGAGCAAGATCATTGAAAGAAAATATCTACCAAGAGGAATATGAAAAACTCTCTAATGAAAAAGAAAACTTTTCCTATCACTTAGTTCTGTCTGAACCAAGCGAAGAAGATTTACAAGCTGGTTGGGATAAAAATGATCCGATTAAAACGAATTTTGTGGTGAATGCATTTGAAGATGGCGCTTTAAAAAACCAACCTGCACCAGAAGATGCATTATACTATGTTTGTGGGCCTCCGCTTCATAATAGTTCAATTATGAAACTTCTTGATAACTACGGCGTTGAAAGAAACAGCATTGTTTTAGATGATTTTGGTTCGTAAATAATCGGTATTTTGATATCGCTAAGACTTAGTAAACAACAGCGCTAAATCAATGAAAATAATTGTATCACAGATTAATCCTACTATTGGAGATATATGCGCTAACACTAAAAAAGTAATTGAATGTATAGATTTAGCAATAAAACAAGATGTAGATTTAATTTTGTTTCCCGAGCTTACTCTCTGTGGTTATCCTCCTGAAGATCTTGTTTTACATGAAAGTTTTATTAACTCAATGCATGAACATTTAGAGCAGGTTGTAAAAGTTTCTAAAAACATTGTAGTTGTGGTTGGGCTTGTACGAAAAAATACTTCTCATGGAGAAAAACCGCTTCTCAATAGTGCGTGTATTATCCAAGATCAAAAAATCATAGGTTTTTATGAGAAGTGGCTTCTCCCAACTTACGATGTTTTTGATGAAAGAAGATATTTTGAGCCAGGAAAGACGCTTTTTACATTCAATCTCCAGGGGAAAAAAATAGGTATTACGATCTGCGAAGATGTTTGGCAACATGCAGGTTATGTAGATAGAACAAAATATCCAAGAGATCCGATTGTAGAGCTTAGCAAAGAAAATATTGATTTATTGTTGAATTTATCTGCTTCTCCATATCGATTTACAAAGTCTGATTTACGAGTGGAAGTTTGTCAAAAAGCGGCAAGAACTCTGCAAGCCCCCGTAATTTTATGTTGCCAAGTAGGAGCCAACACGCAAATTGTTTTTGATGGTTATAGCGTATTTGTAGATGAAAAAGGAGATCTGAGATCTCTTGGAAAGGGATTCGAGGAAGATCAAATGCTCGTTGATCTTCAAAATCCGTCTCCGGTGCTTACAAAGAAAAAAGAGACTTTGGAAGATTTATATAAAGCTTTAGTTTTAGGAGTAAGAGATTATTTTCATAAACTTGGATTTACAAAAGCTTGTTTAGGGTTATCTGGTGGTATTGACTCAGCGCTTGTATGTTGCATTGCTAGAGAGGCTCTTGGCTCTCAGAATATATTTGCAATAAGTATGCCTTCGAAATATACCTCGAAGCAAAGTAAAATAGATGCAGAAAAATTAGCTGATAATCTTGGGATTTCGTTTGAAGAGGATTGCATTGATTCTTTGTTTACTTGTTTTTTAGAGAATTTGAGCCCCTTTTTCAAAGAAAAAAAAGGAGATGTAACTGAAGAGAACTTGCAAGCTCGAATTCGTGGAATGATTTTAATGGCGCTATCTAATAAGCATGGATATATCACTCTTTCATGCAGTAATAAAAGTGAAGCAGCTCTGGGCTATACTACTCTTTATGGAGATTCTTGTGGGGGGCTAGGAGTAATCGGTGATGTTTTAAAAACAGATGTATATCGGTTGTGTCGTTGGATTAATCGAGAAAAAGAAATCATTCCAAGTTCCATTTTAGAGAAGGCTCCATCTGCAGAGCTTCGCTTGGATCAAAAGGACACAGACACTCTGCCTGACTATGCAATCTTAGATAAAATTCTTATGGAATATGTAGAAAATTATCTTTCTATGGATGAAATCATCGAAAAACACAACCTTCCAAAAGAGTTAGTTTGGGACATAATTCGTAAAATTCATTTATCTGAATATAAAAGAAGACAGAGCCCCCCAATTCTTCGCATTTCAAAGAAAGCATTTGGAGTTGGAAGGCGATATCCGATTGTGCAAAATTGGCTTTAAGCGCAGATTTCAGATTCTTTGAAAAAAAATGGGATTTCATTTGCAGCAGTCGCAACGGCGTCTGATCCATGAACAGCATTCTCATCGATGCTTTTTGCAAAATCAGCGCGTATTGTACCAGGATTTGCCTCTTTAGGATTGGTAGCTCCCATCAGATCCCTATTCTTTTCTATTGCATTTTCTCCCTCTAACACAGATACAAATACAGGGCCTGAGATCATAAACTCTACAAGTTCACCAAAGAAGGGTCTTTCTTTGTGAATGTCATAGAAACTTTCAGCCTGGCTTTTGGAAAGTTGGAGCATTTTTCCGGCAACGATCTTTAGGCCATTTTTTTCAAATCTTTCAAGGATTGCGCCAATGTGATTATTTCTAACAGCGTCAGGTTTAATAATAGATAGTGTTCTTTGTTTAGTCATTAGTGATTTCTCCTAGGTATTAACGTTTATTTGGGGCAAACAATATATATGAATAAGGAGTAGTTTTCAAGGAATACTAACCTCGAATCATAACAGTTTCTTGTTGTAAGAAATGCTGGACTGGAACTGCATGTAAATTTCCTGCTTCTGCAAACACATTATCTATTCGTAATGTGTGTTTCCACTTGGATTTGCAAGAGTGTTAATCAGTGACCCTCTATTTCGAGTTTGCGCAGCACCAACAAGTTCGAGACTTTGTTCTGAAGTTAATTCATTAATAATAGGAAAATTTCTTGTTTCGAGTGGAGCTCCTCTAACCCTCGGATAACATGATTGCCAGACTGCTTGCTGTAATGTTGGTTTGTGGAGACTGTCGTAGCTTCACTTGCCTCTGCCACATTTAGGTGGTAGAGGAATAAGGGAGGTTGTGAGTTTATTAATCGTTGAACCTCTTTTCTTGTTGTGCATATTTCTAAACATTTTCGATTAAAAATGAAAATCGAAATAGGGCTTGGTAAAATAGAAAATTGATCTTGATCAGCAATTGTGATTAATGATACGTCCATAATAAAAAACTATAATTTTGTTCTTTTATAAATTAATTGCGACATTATTGGTTTAATTCAGATTGTTGTTAATAATAGACTTTTAAATGCTTAACATTCTATTTACATGTTAATCGATTATTTAGATTTGAATAAAAAATAGGTTGGGTTTACTCTTGAATAGCTTTGCTGGTCTGGGATATAACTTTCACATGAACAAAAGGGAGATGAACTAATGAATTTATTGGCCTGGCTTGACTGCTTTGGCTGCTCTTACAGTTCAAGGATGTTGGAGAATGCACCAGAGGGTGAGAATTGTTCTATTTGTCTTGATAGAGAGTACGGAGTTGAGGGTGCTGATCCCATCTTATTGAATTGTAGTCATGCTTTCCATAGGGAGTGTATTGCAACCTGGGTAGATGAAGGGTATGGAAGTTGTAGAAACGCATGTCCAACATGTCGAACTGTAGTAGATCTCAATCGGCTCAGAGAAGATCCTGAAATGGCGCCTTTGTTAAGTAGCGATGTTGGAAACAGGGTAAGAGATTATTTAAATGAACCCATGTCTGAAGCTGGACTTTGTACAGACGATTTTCCGGGGATAGATTACTTTGGCGACTTAAATGTAAATGATGTATCTTATTACTCTACCACTTCAGCTTTAAGTACCTCTCTTTGCTCAGCTATATCGACACTTGCCGCTATTTCAATAGTTATTAGTATTATTGTAATGACTACAAGGGTAATCTTCTCTATTGATGGTGCCACTTCTTCTTTTTCTGGAGCTGAAACACCTATTAGTAGATTGGATGATGTAGGCGCTATTCCTGTCTAAGGTATTTGCTTTAAAAGGTATTTGCTTTATTAGATAAAGCTTTTATACTTATAAGTATGAACGCATATCCTAACTTGTTAAATACTCAGAAAATATTGGTTGCAAAACTGCGACATCATGGTGATGTTCTGCTTTCATCTCCTGTTTTTTCAGAGTTAAGAGCGCATTTTCCAAACGCTCAAATCGATGCTTTTATCTATCAAGAAACTCTTCCCATGCTAGATGGCCATCCATCGATAAATAATTTTCTATATGTAGATAAAGGATGGAAGAAGCTTTTTTTTATAAAACGTCTTTTTAAAGAGTATCTTTTGCTTCGCAGAGTCAAAAAAGAAAAATATGATGTAGTGATCAATTTGACTGAAGGTGATAGAGGCGCAATTATTGCTAAAGTTTCCAAAGCTTCTGTTCGAGTGGGTTTTGATCCAGAAGGTCGTGGAATGAAGGGAAAAAAGGATTGTTATACCCATATTATTAAACACTGTCCAAAGCCACGACATACCGTTGAAAAAAATCTCGATGCGCTTCGAGTAATTGGCATTTTCCCCAAGAAAAAAGAATTAACGTTTGTGATCTCAGCGCAGGAAAAAAAATCGGCCTTGCAATTGATTAAGCATAGAAAAGAGGAATATATTCTTGTACATCCAGCGTCAAGATGGCTTTTTAAAGCGCTTCCTATACCAACGATTGCAGCAGTAATTAGGAAACTATGTGATGATGGCAATCAGGTTATGATGACATCAAGTCCGGATGCAAAAGAAATTACAATGTTAAGAGAGATCGAATCTAAGGTAAACCATAGCAACTTAGAGAATCTGGGTGGAAAAACAACCTTGAAAGAACTTGGTGCATTGATCGATGAGGCAAAAATGGTAGTAACTGTAGATTCTGTGCCACTACATATAGCAAGCGCATTAAAGAAAAATATGGTGTGCATTTTTGGACCTAGCTGCGAAAAAAACTGGGGGCCTTGGAATAGCTTAAACACTGAGATTGTTACTCAGGGTGTGAGTTGTAGACCATGCTATCAACCAGGGTGCGGGGGCTCAAATAAAAGCGATTGTTTAGAAAGCCTTTCGGCTCAAGAAATTATAGATGCTATTTATAGAGTAAAGTCTTCTCCAAAATATGAGGATCTAGCGAGTTTATTATCAAGTAGCTCTTCAAGTTTACCAGAGATTGATGTTTTACCCTCTTGAATCAGGTAACATCTATCGATGATAGAGGCGAGTTCTCTTGCGTTATGATCTGTAATTAAAATGCTAATTCCTTTTTGTTTTAGAATTTGAATCATTTTTTTTAGATCCTGGATGGTGAGAGGGTCAATATTTGCAAAGGGTTCATCGAGAAGTAATAGAGTTGGATTTAATGCGAGTGCCCTTGTAATTTCTAATCTTCTTCTTTCACCACCTGATAGAGTACTCGCTTTTTTCTTAGCAAGTTTTTCTAAGTGAAGTTCTTCTAGCAATGTTGTAAGTTTTTCTTTTCGCTCCTTTTTTGAAATGTTTGAGTTTTCCAGAACGCACATAATATTATCTTCGACAGACAGACTTTTAAAAATAGATGGCTCTTGCGCTAAATAACCCATGCCCATTTCAGCGCGCTTATAGATAGGGAGCGCTGTAATGTTTTTTCCTTTAAGCCAAACTTGCCCACTATCTGGAGAGATAAGACCCATTGTCATGTAAAAGGCGGTTGTTTTGCCAGCTCCGTTTGGACCTATAAGACCGACCACTTCACCCGACTTCACATCGAAAGATAGGTTGTTTACAACAGATCGTCCTTGATAGGATTTTTTTAAATTTTTTACAGATAAGATCATAAAAGTTTACTTGGTTGATTTGCTCTAATTTTATCAAAAAATGGGCAAGTTTGATAGAAAATTAATACACCTTTGCTTGGATAGATTT
>JAJFMG010000040.1 GCA_021772295.1 Chlamydiota bacterium
AATCCATGTTCTAATTTTTTTGCGCAAACGGAGTCATCTTTAAGGTTGAAGGAAAAGACTTTATGGGAGCTTTTTTCGAATGAAGGTGAGAAATATTGATAAAACACATTCTTTCTCTGTGTTTTTCGAGTGTAGGTATCATGGTTTCCTGGAATTACATACACGGATTTGTTTGCCTCTTTGAGCTTTTGTGTAAACTCATCAGCAAGCGCAAATTCTTTATGGAGAGAGGTTGTCGATACATCACCCGAGATAATGATATCATCAATTTCTAATTCAGAAAAAAAAGGAATCAATTTTTCGATCTGATGATGTAGGAAATGCTTTCTTCGAAAAAGAAGGTAATTGAGGTTTCCAAGCCATCTTTTCGATAAAAATTGAGAAAATCCAAAATTTCCTTTTCCAAAATGAAGATCCGAGATATGGGCAAATTTAAGTAATGGTTTTTTATTCATTGATACAATTGCAAGCTATTAAACTCGCAATTGTATCGTATTTATCAAATGCCTTCAATATGCGATAGTATTTTAGGCTACTTTTCCGTTATCGGATCGGCGTCTAATCATCTTAGTCCGAAGCTTGTATCCTTTATCCAAAGATTGCTTTTTAGAGATTTCCATCCATTTTTTTCCCTCTTGGTGGACACTTTCAGGCCCTGTTTTCCACGTAACTTCTTTAGGATTAGCCATTTTAGATCTTTTTGCCGAAGAGGTTATACGGTGTTCTTTTTGAAGTAGAGTGTTAGGATCGCACGTCTGCTTATGCAACTCGCTCTCATTTATTTGTTTAGGGTCTGTTTCGTATGTTAATTTCTGCGCTTCTCGAATAGCTTTCTTACGTAGATGCTTTCTGTGATGATCAGAATTTTTCATAAAATTACCTCCCAAAGTAAATAAAAATCTTTAGTTGTATCTTAACTATACACCCCTTTTGAAATACCAATCAATGGAATCTAAGTAATAATTTTTCTGTGATTTTTAATCCTTTAAGGAGGAATAAGTTGGAGGGAAAAATATTTTTTTTAGGTGAGGAACTCCCTATAAGTACTTTGTAATAAGTAGTTAATGTTGAATCAAGGAGTGTATTCTATTCAGTAGAAGCAAAAGTTTTGGAAACAGTTCAGGTAATGAGAGCCATTTGCTCAGGAAGTATTTTCTCAAAGAAGTTTAGAGAAACATTATCTATAAATTATTTGAAAAAAGGCGCAATTTTTGATATTTGTTTAAAAAATGGAAGTGAAAATGAGTATTACAACAGTAATAAACTATTGCACGAATGACTATCGATTTATTGATCGCTGCATCGAAGAGGCACAATCCTTTTCAGATGCGATCATTATTCCCTTTTGTAGTCATTTTTTTGATGGCACAGAAGAAAACAAAGCTCTTATTGAGAAATCAATTCAAAAACACCCAAACGTATCGTTTATTGAATATGTATATTCTAAAAAGGCGTATGGCACAAATCTTCCAATAACGCCAGAAGATCCGAGATGGGCCCATTTCTTACATAGTACCTCTCGATATATTGGATATTTATATGAGGAGACTTCAGACTATATATTATTTCTGGATGTGGATGAAATTCCAGATGGCAAACAAGTACGGCAGTTTTTAGCAACTTCAAATTATACAGATTATAATGCGCTTCGGTTTTTGAGTTTTTATTATTTTAGATCTGCTTCAAAGCGAGCAAAGACATTTTCTAAGAACGCTCTTCTTGTTAAGAAAAGTTGCCTTGGTGAATCCGCTCTTTTACACTCAAAAGAGAGACTGGGAACTTTTGAGAATATTGTGGGAAAAAAAAGAGATAATGTTCTTGGGATAGATGATAATCCACTTTTCCATCATTACAGCTTCGTTGGCTCAGAAAAAGAATTGATGCAAAAAGTAACATCTTGGGGACATTGCAGGGAGCGGGATTGGAAATCAATGCTTTCAAAAGAACTTAAAACTAAACCCTGCAACAAAGAGTCAATCTTTGGATTAGAGTATGACGATGTGGAGGCGTTTTTTAATCCAATGGAGGTTATGATTCCAAACAATAAAGTGGAAAGTATTTGCCAAAATTGGGAAAAAAAATATGCAAATTATCGGCTTGTTAATCAAAAAAAAATAAGAATCCATTTATTGGAGAAAGGTTTTTTCAGTGAGCAAACTTACAACCATCATTAATTATTGCACCAACGATTATCGTTTTCTAAATACTTGTATAGAAGAGTCATTGCTATTTTCAGATCAAATTCTTGTGCCAGTTTGTGATCATTTTTTTAATGGAGAGAGAGAAAATGGCAAGCTGTTATATCAGTCTTACATAGAGAATCCAGAAGTTACTTTTATTGAATATGTCTATGATCCAAAGAAAATCTACAGTCCATATGTTACTATTTCTCCCAAAGATCCAAACTGGGGACATTTTTGGCATAATACTTCTAGGTACGTTGCATATGATTATGTAGATCCAACTACAGAATATATTTTGTTTTTAGATGTAGATGAAATCCCAGATGGAAAAAGGATGAAGGCTTTTTTACAATCTGATCGATTACAAGATACAAATGCAGCGCTTTTAAATAGTTATTTCTATTTTACAAGTCCAATATATCGAGCTAAAGAAAATGTGTCTCAAAATACACTCCTTTGTAAAAAAGACTCACTTGCTAGGGAGGCTTTAATGGATATTGAGGAGCGATCTGGAACTTTCTATCAGATTCCTGGTAAAAAAATTCGTGGTCTCAATGGCATAGATGATCAGCCCTTACTGCATCACTATAGTTACTTTCGAAAGGGGAGTGAGTTGAAGCAAAAAGTAACAACTTGGGGACATAAAGAAGACAAAGATTGGATGCAACTTTTACAACATGAGAAACGAGAAGATTTTGCAGGTGAAGAAAATCTTTTCGGATTAGAATATGAAAAAGTGGGTTTGCAATATCCTAAAATAGTAGAAGAGGTTAATCGAAATGGTTCTAATATCTTATATGATTGTTATTCAAATGTAATCAAGATAGATAGAGTCAGTTTTACTAAGCGACATTTAGAACAGACCTTTCTTTCCAAATGAATTTTTTCTAGAAAGCTTTGAAAAAGCTCGAAGAACATGGCGGGGATAGATAAAAGATTGCCACTTATCTTCTCGAAGACGCATTCCCTTGAGATTTGGAATGATGGAAGATGGTGTGAGTACGTAACCTTTAATCCAATCCGGTCTCCATAATTTCATTCGTTTTCTGTTATTTGAAATTACAATATTTGGAATATGAAGATTGGATGCCAAGTGAGCTGGACCTGAGTCATTACCAATGAAATACCCTGATTCATAAATATATTCTCCAAGTTCACTGAGCTTTTTAAAAGTGGGAAGGTTGAAACCAAGTGTTTTAATTTCTTGCCATTCACTTTGCTCCTCTTGTGAGAGGCAAAAAGATATTTCATAACCCTTTTCAAGAAGTGAAGTGGCTGTATTTAGAAATTTATACTTATTCCAATTCTTGTGTATTTCCTTAGATGTTGGATGTATTACGATTCGATTCGAGTGTTTGCGGTAACTCAAATGATCAAAGGGGGAAATACCGTTGTTCTTAGAGACATGGGGGCTTTTAAAAACTGCTGCAATCGATTTGGCAATGTTTGTTGCCATAGGATGCTTTGGATCAAAAATTTGATCATGACTTGCAACAAACCCATGCTTGTGTTTTTCAAATGTAGGGAAAAAAACAGTAAGTTTTGATCTATCTTGATGAAAGGCTTGGATAATTTCCTTGGTTTTTTTGGAGTTATCATTTTGCAAAATGATAAGATCAGCTTGTAGCAATTCACTCAAGAGTCTTGGCGTTTTTGCACGAAGGTGATGGTGCGCAAAAAAAGATTGCATACCCAATAGGGGTTTTGAATAAGTCGTAACCCGAAAGCCTTTTTTATAGAGATACTCGGATGCAATCATCATAAGTAGAGCGTCGCCAATTCCATCCGCGCATACAACGCATGCTTTTTTCATCGAATTTCTCCATCGAAACTTTTTTGCAGGGAAGTGAAATCGGTATATACTTTTTTAGAAGTAATAAGCTTTCTCCAAATAGAGTCTCGAAGAGGGAATCCAATTCCTTTAAAATTTGGTAGATTAAATGGGAGCGTGGAGACTTTTCCCAAAGAAAAACCTGGTCTCCATAGACGTAAATTTTTAGGATTGCCTCCAATTGTGAGAGTAGGAATACCCATGTTTGATGCCAGATGCCCGACACCTGAATCACTTCCAATGAAATAGCCTGATTCATATAGGAAGGATGAAAGGTTTTCTAAATTTGTGGTAAGAAGAGAAAAGGGGGTTTCATCAAGTATTTTTTTCCATTTTTTTTCTTCTGCTTTGCTAAGGGTAAATACTACCTCATATCCTTTTAAAGTTAAAATATTTGCAAGCTGTAGGTATTGCGAAGGAGTCCAATCTTTGCAAGCATTATTACTTGTAGGGTGAATTGCAACTCTACGGGGATATTTTCTATAGGAGTGTTCATTTGAAATTGCAATTTGATTAGAAATTTGATGTGAAGGTTTTCCAAGCAGTTTTTCTATAGCCAGCGATATTTGCAAAGCAATGGGCGCTTTATAATGAAAAAGAAAGTCTTGTGGCATTTTTTTAGAAGAGTTCTTTGGAAAAAAAAATACAATATTTAGGTCTTTATTTTTTTCTCTTAAATCAAAAAATTCAAAGGCTCTTTTTGAATTATCATTTTGGATTAGGATGAGATCATATGGCAAGCAATTTTGTTTGGTTGGTACTCTGGGCTTTTTAAAAACAATACTTTTAAAAAGCGCTTCAAATTCATCGGATAGATGATGGAAACAAGTAACAGCGTAGCCAGCGTTGCAAAGGCTATTTGCAGCGATCATCATAAGTAGGGTGTCACCAATTCCATTCGCTGGGTAAATTGCCGCCTGTTTCATAGCTACTCTTCTTTTAATTCACCGATGAGTACTTCTGAAATAAGTACGATACATGCGGTTGAGGCTGCATATCTAAGAGCTAAGATACTTAAGCTTGTTGGGTCAAGAATAGAGCTTTTGATCATATCTTCGATTTGTAAAGACTGTAGATTAAACCCAAAAGGGAATCCTTTAGAAAGGATCTTTTCAAGTGCAATAGATGGGTTTTCACAAGTATTTGAAACAAGTTGCCTAAAAGGCGCCTCGCAAGCTTTAGTAAGGATATCAAGGCCTATTTTTTCTTTATCAGATAGGTTGTTTTGTTGAAGCTCCCTCGAAGCGAATAGAAGAGCTGTTCCACCACCTGGAACAAATCCAGATTGTAGCGCAGCTTTAGTTGCGTTCAAGCTACTTTCAAAAAGCTGCTTTTTAATTGTTAGCTCTTTCTCTGATGACGCTCCTATACGAAGTACAGCAACTCCGCCTAAAAGTTTAGCTTTGCGTTCGTTTAAAAAGTCCTTATCGGACTTATTATCAGCTTTTTTGATTTGAGATTCAATGCTATGAACACGAAGTTCCAAATCAGAATGATCTCCACCACCATTTACGATTGTGGTGTGATCTTTAGTGATAATGATTTTTTCAGCTGTTCCAAAAAAACTTTGATCTGCATCTTTTAATTGCATTTCTTGATCTTCAAGAATACATTTTGCTCCAGTAAGAGAAGCGATATCTAAAAGGAGTTCTTTTTTTCTATCTCCATATCCTGGGGCTTTGACAGCGCAAACTTTTAAGACGCCCTTGTGTTTGTTTACAACAAGCGATGAAATAGTGTCGGCGTTAAAGTCATCAGCAATAATAAGTAGTTCTGTATCGTTTGCGCTCGCTGCTTGAAGAGCTGGTAAAATATCATGAATAGAGGATATTTTTTTATCTGTAATGAGAATAGAAGCATTTTTTTGCTCTAGACTCATCGATTCTATATCAGAGCAAAAATATGCGCTTGCATAACCTCGATCAAATCGAAGGCCATCTACTACTTCAAGCGTCGTATCATTTCCTGAGGCATTTTCAACAGTGACAACCCCGGTTTTATTCACTTTTTTTAAGGCTTTGAAAATGTATTCACCAATCTCTTTATTTCCAGAGGCAGATACAGTCGCAATATGTTTAATTTCTTTATCATTTTCAAGGGGAGTTGAAAGTTTTTTTAAGTTTTGGATTACTTGAGATACACCTTCCTCAATGCCCTTTTTGATGCTAGTCGGAGATGATCCAGCTGCGATATTTTTTATTCCAGATTGCACGATGGCATCAAGGAGTAAAATACCGGTTACTGTTCCATCACCAGCCTCTTGTTTAATCTTAGAAGAGACTTCTTTTGCGAGGCTTGCTCCCATATTTAAGTACTGATCTTTGAATTCAATTTTGTTAATGATGCTGTTGCTATCGTTTATGATTTCTGGAGAGCTATGTCCTTCATGAACACCCACATTTTTCCCAGTTGGTCCAAGTGTTGGACTTACAGTTTTTGCAAGTTTTGCAATACCTGTTTTAAGTTTTAATCTTGCTTCTTCCTTAAAAATCAGTTCGCTTGGACTTGGCATGTTCATAGCTCCTTTTTATGTTGTATTAACAGGGACATATCGATTGCGTCAATTGTGTGGGTAAGTCTACCAATCGAAATTCCATGGACGCCTGTTTTAGCGTACGCTACTATATTTCTTAGATCAATGCCACCAGAAGCTTCTAAGTAAACATTTGTATTTTTTGCAATGTTTACAGCCGATCTGACTTGATCTGGGCTCATATTATCAAGAAGAATATGATCCGGCTTATATTGTAAGACTTCTTTAAGCATGGCAAGACTTGTAACTTCGATAATCAATTTTTTATATGGGTGCTTGGATCTCGCTATATGTATGGCGTCCTCATAGATGGATCTGTTTTTTTGTGGTTTAATTGCTGCCAAATGATTTTCTTTAATAAAGATGCATTCATTTAGATCGAATCGATGGTTTTTGCCACCACCGATTTTTACTGCATATTTTTGAATGTTTCTAAGTCCTGGTAGAGTCTTTCTTGTGTCTAAAATATCACAAGGGTAGTCACGGGTTGCTTCAATATATTTAGAGACATTTGTTGCAATGCTTGTCAGGTGTTGAAGAAGATTAATAGATGCTCGCTCGCAGGCCAAAATCGAAAGGGTGGGCCCTTCAAAAGTTGCTAAAGCATCTCCTTTTTTAAATGCATTTCCATCCTCAATGTGTATCGAGATTTGTATGTGTGGGTCAAATGTATAATAAATTTTTTTAAAAAAAGAGATTCCTGCAATGACTCCATCTTGTTTTGCAAACAGAGTTGCTTTGCAAGTAGCATTCTGAGAAATAAGCGAGGATGAGGTAATGTCTGCTGATGCGCAATCTTCATCTAGAGCTTGTTTAATTATTCTATTTACTTCTTCGTCTAATTTCATGGTCATTTTTTTATGCAAAATTCATCCAAAACGTAGGCAAAAAGG
>JAJFMG010000005.1 GCA_021772295.1 Chlamydiota bacterium
GCGTTCTAGCCATGAATGACCGCTCAGCTTTATACTCAATCTTGAGCTCTTTGCAACTATATCAAATGCTAATTGAGATTTTTCTTTCATGTAGCTCCCTATGTATCAAAGCAAAACTAAGTTTTGTATCTTGAATTTAAAAAAATGTTTGCAAAAAAAACAAAGCTTTTGCCAAACACACATTTTTACCAAATGGGAAAAATGGGGCTTTTATTAAACAAATCTTCCATTTTTTCTGATGCTATGGCAAAATCTACACGCGTTTTTGAGGATAATTTATGAAAAGTGATCGAATAAAAAAATTAGAAAAAGAATTAGAAAACTTAGAGCAGTGGCTAAAACTTGGTCTTGTTCCTAAGGGAGATATCGCAAAACACCAGTCTGAAATTGATCTTTTCAAACAAAAAATTGAAGAGGAACACCAGCGTTTAAAACGGATGAAAGAGACCGGTGAGGTAGAAGAGTATATTGCTCCTAAGCGTGGTCAATCTGGTAAGCCTGTGTATCAAGAACCTCAAACCATTCCTGGAATGGATTCTGAAAATATGACCGATGCTGGCCTTAATATGGAAACTGAATCATTTGAGACAGAGTCAACAACAATTTCAGCCGAAGATAGTGAAGATCGCACCTCTATTGATGAAGATGATGGAGAGGACCCCTTTAGTGATAAAAGTAGATGGAAAAGAGGCATTTTAGAAGATCCTGACTCTGATTCATGGTAGAAGAGCTCAGTCTTTACTTCCATATCCCCTTTTGCAAAAAAAAATGTCCCTATTGCCACTTCTATGTCATTCCTGAAAATGCTGCTCATAAAGAACTATTATTAGACTCTCTTTTATTAGAGTGGGAGCAAAAACTCCCATTAATTAAAAACGCTACCATTCAATCTATCTATTTTGGTGGCGGGACACCAAGTCTATTTGTTGATGGAATCGAAGCAATTCTAACTCTTATTTTCCAAAGTGGTTTGCAAATACCACCTGATGTAGAGATTACAATTGAAGCTAATCCTGATGACATTACAAAAGATCTAATTCTAAAGATTCTATCTTGTGGAATCAATCGATTAAGTCTTGGCGTACAGTCTTTAGTAGATAATACACTCATCACAATTGGAAGAGAGCATAGCGCATCCAAAGCATTGGATGCCATTTCGATTGCATCAGAAAATGGCATGAAAAATATTTCTATTGATCTGATGTATGATCTACCAGGCCAAAGTGTATCGTCCTTTCAAAAAACATTAGGCATACTGCCATCGCTTCCAATAACGCACATTTCACTTTATAATCTAGATATACTTCCGGGGACTAGTTTTTATAAATCCCGGAAAAAACTCGAAAAAACATTGCCTAGTGACGCGCTCAGCTTAGAGCTTCATAACATGGCAATGGCATCGATAAGAGATGCTGGTTTCACAAGATATGAAATCTCCGCCTTTGCAAAAAACAACCTTATCTCCAAACACAACACAGGCTACTGGCTTGGAAGAAATCATTTAGGGTATGGACCATCTAGTTTTAGTTTTTACCAAGGCAGACGCTTTCAAAACGTCACATCACTATCCAAATACGCTGAAAAACTCAAAAAAGGTGCATCTCCCCTATTTTTTGAAGAAACACTCCCTATCGAGCAAAGAATCAAAGAGCAATTTTGTGTGCAGTTGCGGTTGCTAGATGGCATCGATATACTCTCTTTTGAAAAAAAATGGGGAACGATTCCACCTGATATGCAAAAAGAGCTCGATAAGCTTATTCTTGAAGGATTCCTTGAAAAATCAAATTCCTCAGTAGCACTATCGAATAAGGGATTACTTTTTCATGATGAAATTGCAGTCAGACTTATTTGATCTGAAATAAAAAAATAGACGGTCTTTTATGCAAATTAGCATTAGAGCCTTTCCAATCAGCGACTTTTTTGATCTGCACCTCTTGGGTCTTGAGGGTAATATCTGTTGCAACGCAAAGAGTTGCATTTCCAGGTAGCGATTTAATTAAAAAGTCTAGAAATTTCTCATTACGATAGGGAGCTTCAATACAAATATGAGTTTGACTCTGCGATGATTTAAGCAATTTTTGCACATGCGCTGCAAACTCATTTTCTTTCCTTGGAAGATACCCATGAAAGGTAAAGCTTTGCCCAGAAAAACCAGAGAGCATCAAAGCAAACACAATAGAAGAGGGACCAACTATTGGCTCTACATCGATATTATTTTGATTGGCAAGCTGAATAAGGGCAGACCCTGGATCTGCAAGGACGGGTAGCCCAGCGTCTGACACTAACCCAACTGTCTTTTGATCTATCAGCTTTACAAGCTCATGTAATTCTTTATCGGAAGTATGTTCATTGAGAACTCTTAAGGGAATATCTCTAAACTCTCTACCGATAAATGTAAATCGTTTGAGATACTTTCGAGCTTCCTTTTCATTTTCAGCGATGAGAAGATCAATCTGATTGATTTTTTTTTCGAGATTTTTTGGAAAAAAATCATCGACATCTCCTTCTCCAAGTAAATTAGGTAATAAAAGCAACCTTCCTTTTTTCATAGCGCCATCTTTTCTTTTTCCAATTTTAAAATAAACATCTCAAGAAGGTGCTTTAAATCTACGCTTGTAGACTTAGAAAGAGTTTCTGTTTCAAAAAGCTCATTTAGACCTTTTTGAAAATAAGGCGCACCAAGCCTTTTGGAAAGTGATGCAAGCTGCTCTCGCTTCTTAGGATATAATTTGGGGAAAGATGTGGCGACTTGCTCAGGGGTTGCAATACTCATTTGCAATCCAAGTTGCAGCTGCTTTCGAAAGAGTGAAAGATAAAAATGAAAGTCTTCTACAACAGCAATGGAAACATCAATACTATTAAGCCTTCCAAAGATTACTTTATCCGCAAATTGCCACTGGTTGATAACAGTTGACGGAGAGCAAACAGCATTAATATCATTTTGAGTAATATCAGTTTTTTCTCCCACATAGCAAATCAGCTTCTCAATCTCATGCGTAAGAGTAGCAAAAGATGTTCCAACCCTGTCTAGTAAATAATCAATACATGAACATCTTTTATTCGCAGCATGCAAAAAAAGAGAGAGCCACTTTATGACTCTTGTCTTTTGATCCCATGGTTTTTCCTTTGGTATATCAAAACAACCAAGAAGCTCATTTCCTTTTTCATAGAAGCTTGCAAGTGACTTATTCATCTTTCCAAGAAAAAATACCGTTGTGTCTAAGGACCCCTGTAATAACCCCAAGCAAGGCTGCAATTTTTTTACTGAATATGTATCCGCTCCCTCAAGAACAAGTACACGTCGATTACCCATCATAGAAAAAGATGCTAGTTCCGATAAAAGCTTTTCTAATCCATCTTCGCTAAAGCGTAAAACATCAAATTCAATTTTTTTACGAGAAAGTGTATCGAGAAATCTTTGCAGCACAAAGTTTCTCTCTTCCAAATCAGATAGTGAAATAATGTAACCTGCTAGCAAGTTATTCGGGATCGAACCTGAAAAATGATCTATAAGAGCATCTAGGGTAAATAACTTCAAGATTGTCCCCAACTAAACGTAATTGTTTTTTTTATACAGGGATGCAAAGAAAAATGCACGGGGCAATGATTTGCTGCATCTTCAAGCTCTTTTCTAATCTCATCTGAAAAAGTTAGTGAACAAGTTACTTGCACATCAAGTGTCGTAATTTTCCGAACTGGTGTATCTTCCATCTGTTTGGTAACAGTTGCTTTTATGCCTGCGAGCGACACCTTTAACTTTTGCGCTTTAATTCCCATAACAGTAAGGATACAAGCTGGGTAAGATACAGCTAAAAGATCTGTTGGAGAAAAATGTTCTCCAAGCCCTTTAAACTCAGATGGACCATCTGTTTCTAACTGCGCACCTTTATCTTTTTGCACACATTTGCAGCGTAAATTATCTTCTAAATGTACTTCAATATTAGCTTGGTTTTGACCCATATCAAACTCTCATCCTCATTTTTGATGTAAATTCATTTTATCTAAAAGCATTTTTCGATACTAGCCTTGTTTTGTGAAACATGGTATATTAAACAGTCTAAAATGAATAAAAAACTTTGGTAACTTACTATGAATAAATTGAGTTTGAAAGGTAAAAAAGCATTTGTTGCAGGTATAGGTGATGATCAAGGCTTCGGTTGGGCTATAGCAAAAGAGCTTGCAGATGCTGGTTGCGAAATCATTGTAGGTACATGGACACCGATTCTAAAAATTTTTACTACATCTCTTGCTAATGGGAAATTTGATGCATCTCGTAAATTATCCGATGGATCGCTCATGGAATTTGCTAAGGTATATGCACTTGATGCAAGTTTTGATACTCCAGAAGATGTTCCAGAGGACATTAAAGAAAACAAACGATATAAATCAGCATCAGGTTATACCGTATCAGAAGTTGCTAAACAAATTGAGCAGGACTTTGGGAAAATCGACTTTGTTATCCATTCGCTCGCTAATGGACCAGAGGTAAAAAAGCCTCTCTTAGAAACTTCTCGATCAGGATACTTAGCGGCTATTAGTTCCTCAGCATACTCATTTGTATCTCTCGTGCAGCATTTTGGACCTCTTATGAATAAAGGAGGCGCAACCATCAACCTAACCTACATGGCATCTGAAAAAGCAGTCCCAGGCTATGGAGGTGGCATGAGTTCCGCAAAAGCGGCCCTTGAGAGTGATACAAGAACACTTGCATATGAAGCAGGTAGAAAGTGGGGCATTCGGATTAATGCAATATCAGCTGGACCACTTGGCTCTAGAGCTGCAAAAGCTATTGGATTTATCGATGATATGATCAACTATTCTCATGCAAATGCGCCCATACAGAAGGATCTAAAAGCCGAAGAAATTGCAAACACCGCACTATTTTTAGTATCTCCGATGGCATCTGCGATCACGGGATCAACTATTTATGTCGATAATGGTATGCATGCGATGGGCTTAGCAGTTGATAGCGCTTCACTTAGCTCCAATTTAAAGTAACCTTTACTTGTAGATTTTCAGAACGCTCGAGTGTTCTTAAAGATATTTTCCAATCG
>JAJFMG010000041.1 GCA_021772295.1 Chlamydiota bacterium
ATAAAAGAAAGCTCTTTGTCGAAAGAGTTCTTTTATCCCATAAAAGAACAAAAAAAAGCCAAACTTCTTACAAAAACAGAAAATGAGATAGAAAGTATTTTTCCAAATCTCTCTAAATAAAGTTTTTTGATAAGCTGTAAATATTGGATTAAAGTTATTACGTATGACAAAACCTAACCTTTGCGCTCTTATATACGGAAAAAGCCTATCGCATTTAGATCATGTAGCGCCACTTTGCTCACTTCTTGACATTCCACTTGTGGTAACAGAAGAAAGTCTCCAAATCATAGCTCAAAAAAGCTATATTGACTTAGTTGTGCATTATTATGATTATGAAGATGCCGCAGTGCGCATCGTAAAAAATTTTGATATCGTGATCTCATCTCTTCCAAGCCCAACATTTCAAAGCATATTTATGGTGGCAGAGTATTTGGTCCAAAAAAAACTACTAAATATTTGGTGCCCCCATGGAAACTCAGACAAGGGAGAAAACACTTACTTTTTCGAAGCTCTATCTGAAGAAACGGTAGCGCTTTGTTACGGATCGCAAATGGTTGAAAAGCTGAAGAGAAAAAATGTCTTTGGGAACATCAACCTGATTTTGGAAATAGGCAACTATCGACACCTCCATTATCAGAAAATGAAGCCATTTTTCAACAAACTTCTTCAAAACGCCCTCAAATCCCTACATTCTAAAAACACAAAGATCTTATATGCCCCCACTTGGAGAGAAGAAGACAACAATAATTTGCTATCCGATTTAGAGGTTTTGCTAAAACATCTTCCAGAAGATCTGGATCTAATCATCAAGCTCCATCCTAATACCCTTATCCAAAAAGAATATGAATTATTATCCATATACACAAAGTATGAATCCTACCCAAATGTCATATTTTTGTCTGACTTTCCCTCTATTTACCCTCTCTTAGATTTTGTGGATATTTACCTTGGAGATACATCTTCCATTGGGTATGACTTTCTGATCTTTGATAAACCCATGTTTTTTCTAAATGCTGACAGTGAGCCTTTAAGTAAGGCAGGTGTTGCAGTCTCTATCAAAGATTCTAAAATCTTTGATCAAATTAAAAACTGTTTGCCAGATCCCACCCTTTCTGAGAATAGACAAAAACTGTATGAAAAAGCATTTAACAAAGATGCAAACTTAAACAACATTTTGCAAGAGATCCTTACCTTTTATGCAACCTACAAAGAAGCGAACTCAGATATCTTCTAAATCCTGCGCAATACTTACAGGCATCCAAATGCATCATCTGGATCACTTGGCGCCTCTTTGCTCTCTACTTGATATTCCCCTAATTACAGATGTAAAGCGGATTTACATCGCCTGCAAAAAATACTATCCAATGGTAAATATCCACCTGCAAGAAGGTATAGATTTTTCATTAGAATACCTTGCAAACAACTTTGATACGATTATTACATCTTCGAGATTTTATGCTAAAGAACTACAGCTTTTACTCCAAACGCTCGGCACAGACATGCGATTTATCTTCTGTCCTCATGGCAACTCTGATAAGGGAATACTTAATCCTGAAATGGATCCTTTTCAAGATCAAGAAACTGCCTTTATTTACGGCAATCAAATGAGAGAGCGTATTGAAAGTCTTTCATGTAAACCCAATCAACTTATTGAAATTGGTAATTATCGACTTCATTTTTATCTAAAATATAAAGACCGTTATGACAAAATAATAGAAGAAGAAATCATTTCTTTTTTTAAAGAAAAAAGAAATGTCGTTCTCTATGCTCCAACCTGGCAGGATATGGAATCATCAAGTTCCTATTTTTCAGTCATTGACTTACTGCTTAAACAAGTAGATGACTCATTTAATCTTATTGTAAAACCACATCCACTTCTTAAAGAAAAATACCCTTCACACCTTATAAGGCTTACTGAAAAATATAGAAATCATCAGCGCGTTCTAATCCTGGAAGATTTTCCTCTTATTTACCCCCTTCTAAATATTGTAGGTATTTATCTCGGAGATTTTTCATCTATCGGGTATGACTTCCTCTATTTTCAAAGACAAATGCTCTTTTGTAATCCCAGAAAAAGAAGTGATAAGGGTTGTTTTTTGCATCAATGTGGGATTACCCTAAAAGAGGATCTATCAGACTTTAGCAGCAACATTAGTTTGAATAAAAATGGTTTTTTCAAAATACAAAAAGAGATTTACCAAAATACTTTCAGCAAATTTTGCTATCATACCAAGTGTTTCTAGGTTTCTTTTTCAAAGCGAGAAATCAACACTTTATTAATTTTTCTTCGATTAAAATGCGAAGAGCAACAGGATTTCTATATTTAAGATTTTGTACTTTGGAATTAAGTCATGAGCTTTAACCAATGCATCTGTAGTTTGTTGATTTTCAAAATCAGCAATCCAGAGCTGCGCATTTGCTTCCTCAATCGCACTTTGCAAGGCTCCTAAATGCTCCAACGTTCCAAAAGAGTCTTTAGAAAGCCCCTCCTCAGCTGCTCGAACAATCTCAGTTGATGCATCACCCGATATATCTTTAATCATTTCCAATGAAAGCTGAATTTGCGTAGCAAGGTCCAAGCGAGGATTGTAAACATATCCTTGAGATTCAAACTCTTCTATTTGAGCATATGTGGGTTCTGTGGTAACTGGCTCTACTTTTTGACAACTCCCGCCTGAAATAGCAGCCATTTTTCCTCCTAAACCTTGAATCTAAATAAACTTAATCATTTAGGTAGATTTCGTCAAACAGACATTTACAGAAGACACAAATTGATGTAATCAACCGCTTAGAAAACTGATCTATATTAATTTACTGAATCACAAATACATAAGTTGATTCATTCCAACTAGAGTCAGCGAGACTTGCTTCCAGTTCATACGAAATAGATCCTTCGGTAGCAGGAAGTACTTTAGAAACAACCCCTACATATAACCCCTTTGGGAAAATACCATCCATACCGGTTGTGATGAGCAGGTCTCCCTCCTTAATAAGGATATGCTCTTCTTTTTTGAGAGCTGGACCTTCTTCATCAGAGAAGTCATAGTTGAAACCGACTCCATTTAAGATAGGTTTTTTGGAGCGAAAGAGAGTAGAGCTAGAACCAAAAACCTCTCCTTTTGCAAAATAACTCGTATCTGCGATTTGTTTAAAATGGGATTCTAGCTGCAAATAAGCAGAGCAAAGGCTTGTGTCTGCATTTTCAGAAAATAAATATGGCTTTAGGGAAGTGAGTTTTTCTAAGAAAAAATCTTGTTGCATTTTTCCTCTTACTGCTCGAACAGAGGGCGTTAAAGAAGAGTCTGTAATAAGCCTCACAAGCGACTTGTCTTTCTCTACTTTTTCAATTACCCCAATGAGCGCCTTGCCAATCACAACAGGGCTGTTAACCGTAACAACGGACTCTCCTTGATCTATCCAAAGAGCGGATCCCCAAGTTGATGGGTCTCTCATAATTATTTTTGCTGCGATAGCATTGCCTGGTGGCTTCTGAGACAGCTCTTCAAGTTTGCTTTCTAA
>JAJFMG010000042.1 GCA_021772295.1 Chlamydiota bacterium
CAACTTCTAAAAAAGTCATTATGCAAGCGCATGAGAAGGCAGAAGCTGCATTGGAGCATAAGGTTATGATTGATGACTGGATTCAAGAAAGCTCTAATGAATATGAATTTGATCGTATTTCCTCAGTTGAGCTAAATACCCTTCGACTTGGTGTTTATGAAATGCTATTCGATGATGAGATACCTCCTAAAGTTGCTATTTCTGAAGCGATTCGATTATGTAGAAAATTTGGATCTAAAGAAGGGTCTAACTTTGTAAATGCAATTTTAGATAAAATCTATTTTGCCAAATCAGAAAAACAGCAAATCTCGTAAGAGAGGCTTGCAAAAGATACTTTTTGCTTCTATCGTTATATTTTATTTCAGTAGGGAAGAGTATGATCCAAATAGTTCCGCAAAAAGACTTCGACTTTAAAAAGCACACTACGTTCGGGATTGGTGGTAAAGCAAGAGAGTTTATTGAAGTAACCTCTATTTCACAAATGCAAGCGGCTATTTTGTATGCGCAAGACAAGAAAATTCCTTTTTTTGTCTTAGGAAAGGGATCTAATTGTTTATTTGACGAGCGTGGAATTAATGCCCTTGTGATTTTGAATAAGATTCATTTTTGTAAAAAAGAGAAAAATCAATATTATGTTGGAGCTGGATACTCCTTTTCTCATCTAGGCATAAAGACAGCTCGAGATGGTTATACTGGTTTAGAGTTTGCTTCTGGTATACCTGGTAGTTGCGGAGGCGCTGTATTTATGAACGCAGGAGCTAATGGATCAGAAACAGCCAATGTTATCTCTGAAGTGGAGTATATTACTCAAGATGGTAAGCACGAGATTTATCAAAAAGATCAATTGCATTTTTCCTATCGCAAATCTTGTTTTCATGAAAAAAAAGGTGCCATTGTAGCTTGTTGCTTTACTCTGAAAGAAAATAAACTTGCAAGAGAGAGACAATTAGAAATTGTTGCATATCGGAAAAAGACTCAGCCATTATCAGAAAAATCTGTAGGATGTATTTTTCGAAATCCAGATACAATGAGTGCTGGAGCGCTAATTGAAAAATGTAAGTTAAAAGGATTGAAAGTTGGAGATGCCAAGGTTTCTGATATACACGCAAACTTTATTATTAATGTTGATAGGGCCTCATCAAAAGAGGTTCTCACTCTTATGAATCTCATTCAAAAAACAGTAAAAGAAAAAGAAGGTATTGAGCTAGAACTTGAGGTTCGATCCATTCCTTACCAAGTATAGTTTATGGAATTTAGAGCAGATTTGCATTGCCACAGCACAATTTCAGATGGAACAAAAACACCTAAAGAGATCATCGATCTTGCCAAGGAAAAAGGTCTTAGTGGATTGTCAATCACAGATCATGACAGCGTGGCAGCATATTCTGATGATCTTTTTGCCTATGCCAAAACAGCTGGTATAAAACTTGTCACTGGAGTGGAATTTTCCAGCAGTTTCAATGGAAGAAATGTGCACATTTTAGGGTATAACTTTCAGATTAATGAGAATATGATCTCATTTTGCAAAAGACATGAGTTGCGAAGAAGTCAGAGAAATAAAGCCATTTTAAACAAGCTCAAAAAGTTTAATATAGAGATATCTGAAGACGAACTTTCTGAAAGTACACATTCAAATGTAATAGGAAGACCTCATATTGCAAACATCATGGTGGAAAAAGGATATGTAGAGAATTTTGCAGAGGCTTTTCAGAAGTATTTGGGTGATGATAAATGCGCTTATGTCAGAGGAGATTCTTTTTCTGTAAAAGAAACGATTGATCTTATCCATAGTAGCTCAGGAGTGGCTATTTTAGCGCACCCTCATATCATTCGAAGAAGAAGGTTTGTTATTGACGTTTTAAATGTTGGACTCGATGGATTAGAAGGATATTATTCCAGAATGTCAAACGATATTGAAAAAAGGTGGATAGATCTTGCAATGCAAAAGAATTTACTTATTACAGGTGGTTCTGATTTTCATGGAGACATAAAGCCTCAGATATATCTTGGTTGCTCTTTTGTAACTAAGAATCATTTTGATGCTTTGGTAAATTTTCATGAATGATGCATTTTTGCAAGAGCTTTATTCTTTGAAAAATAGTTCTTCCCAAGTCTCAAATTTTGAGCAAGCAAATCGAATTCATGCTCTGCTAGATTATCCTAGTAAAAAATATAAAGTTATTCATGTCGCCGGCACCAATGGAAAGGGGAGTGTCTCTACTAAGATTGCAAAAGGGTTAACTCTGAGTGGTTACAAGGTAGGGCTATTTACATCCCCTCATATCTATTCGTATAACGAACGTATTCAAATTAATGGCATGCCCCTTGAAATGGAATGTATATATGAGGCCTATCAGTATCTTATGGCCTTTCTAGAGAAAGCGGGAATACAATCTCATTTTTTTGAGATTACAACGTTTGTAGCTTTCTTGCTGTTTGAAAAATTCAAGGTTGATATTGCAGTAATTGAAACAGGAATTGGAGGTCTTTTAGATACAACTAATGTAATCGATCCCATTATGTCTATTATCACAACTCTTGGCATGGACCATACGGAAATACTGGGTCGTAATTTAGAGGCCATTGCTGAGCAAAAGGGAGGAATAATTAAACGTAATATTCCAATCATATTAGGGCCCAAAGCGAAGCATCCTGCTATCCTTAATATTGCAGCTGAAAAAAAAGCACCCTTATGGTGTGTTGAAGGTTATTTCAAAGATTTTGATGCAGAAAATATGGCTGTTGCAAAACAGTCTCTTCAGATTCTGCAAAAAACGCTAAATATAACCATGTCAAGTATTAGTCAGGCTATATTTGCTAAACCACCTTGTCGATTTGAGACTATAAATTTTGATCAGATCCAAATAATCTTAGATGGAGCCCATAACATCCAAGCCATGGAAGCTCTTTTTCAAAAGGTGATTTCTTTAAGGCTTAAGAAATTCCCTTTAGTATTTTTTGCAATGCAGGACAATAAAGATAGAAAAGGGTGTATCCATTTTCTACATGCAAAGAGCCTAGATGTAATCATTCCAAATTTAAATACATTTGATTCAGACTTAAGAATGGCATTTAGTAGAGCGAAAGAACAAAATAGAGTTCTTTTGATAACTGGATCTTTTTACTATTTTGATAGAGTAAAACGATTGGTTCAAAAAAATAAATTGCATTCGAGAGCATACTTAGAATAGGATTCCTTTTTTTCGTTAAATCTTAAAAGAGGTGAGTATGAAGTCAGTTATTAATACAATGCTTATAGCATCGTCGCTATGTCTTTGTTTAACAAGTGCAATATATACCGTAGAAAATGAGCTTGATGCAGGAAGTGCCTTGCATGAAACGCAACTAGAAGTGTCAAAGACTTTTGGCCCTTTTAGTGAAGTTTGTGATCATAGTTTTTATTCCAATGGTAAAATGCATTTCATTGATGATGTAAATACATTTCAAATGGATTTGAGAAATGTATTTCAGAAAGGAGATCTTATATTTGTGGATTCAGGATCTTTGGATGTTTTTTTATCTGTGATTCATCCACTTATTGAAGACCCATATCTTTTAGTAACGCAAAAAGTCTTTGATGGTACATCTAAAGGAGCGTTGAAGACAGTTTTCTATGATAACAAAATCGCATCAGTCTTTAGCGGAGATATGCCCCTTTCTTATAAATCTAAATTCTATTCAATTCCCATCTTGCAGAAAAACTTAGATGGGGGAAGTTATTTTCAAACAAGGGAAGATAAGGAGTTTGACGATATCAAATCTCTTTTTATAGATGATAAAGAAAAAGAGCTTCTTATTACTGAAGGGAGTAATACAACAAATAGCGCTTTTGCAAAATTTTTTGAATTTGAGCCCTTTTGCATGTTCTATCAAGATCCAAAAGACTTAGAAGGGGAAAATGTCTGGGAACAAGAAAAAAGTTTTTCAAATCTTGTTAAGGCTTCAAGGTTCTTAGCAGCACCAAAAGGTAAAAAATGTAGTAGTGAATACGTCTTTGCAGGTCTTGAAAAAGGAACAATTCCTGTGATTAGTCACGGAGCTGCTGATAGAATGTTAGTCGGTCTACCAGTGTTGTATATGAATGATTACCGCGAAATGAATAGATATTATCTATTAAAGCAGCATATGAGATTGACAGACTCAGCCTTTACTTTAGATAAGCTTTCCTTTTCCTACTGGGAAAATCTTCTAAAGTCAATGCAAGAAAAAGTGAGAAATATGATGGAGCCAAAAGAGCTAAAAGAAGCTCTTTTCTCGCAAAAAGATTTAAGTAATTTAAAAGCAGTATTTGCAAGGCTTGGATCGTTTACTCATGGTTCTAACGTATATTATATGGGAAAGTATGCCTTATATGGACCTGAGCAATACTTAGCTCAGTTTATTGGCATAAAAAATGCATTTGTTTGCGATCCATTCTATCTAGATGGCGCTATAAAAGGGTATATAGATCCTGCAGATGTCCCTGTAATTTCAAGTAGAAAAAAGGTGATCCATGTAGGTCAGGAAATCTTTGATAAGTATGCTAGCGCAAGAACTTTCCCAGGGACGTTTTTCTTTGATTTAAGATATGATGCAAGCACCTTTTCAAAGGATCTAGCAAAATACTTTTCAACTTTGGCTTATGGCTCAATGATTTGTGGCACAAACTACAAAGAGAAAGCTGTAAAAGAAGTATTAGATGATTTTATTACATTACATGAGATGAAAATCTATACTAAAAATGATATGTGGCTCATTCGTAAGCTAAACAAATAACACTGTTTAAATGGGCTCTTTTTGAGCCCATTTTTTTTAAGAGGAAAGACTTCTTAGATCTTTTAAAATTTGATCTAATGATTCTGAGGTAATTTCTTCTTTTACTCCAGAGATTTGATTTGCAATTGTCAAAGCGGCCATAACAAATCCCTTCAATAAAATTTGATGAAGTCTCATATCTTTTACGGTGCTTAACTTATCAAATGAAATATTATTCTTTTCCAGCTCTTCATTGATCTTTCGTTGTGTATCTCTATCCAATTTATTATAGACACTAAACACTCCTTTGGTATTGCCATTTGCAAAGGCATCACACATTGACCAAAGGTCTTCTGCTGTTGAGATTGTATTTGAATATTCACGACTTGTTTTAAATTCAGTTTGCTTTGCGGAAATTTGGTTTGGAAAAAGAGATACTACTTTAGCATTTGGGTCTTCCTCTTCAAAATAGGTGCATACTTCGTCACCCATACGAGGAAGAGAGGATTCATTGAGAAGTGATCTTGCATAGTGTATAAACTTTAAGTTTTCAACAGATAGTCTATGATCATTTACTAAAGTATCGATTTTTTCTAAAATTACATTTTTGGCAATGCTATTTGCTTTTTCTTTGCTCTTGGCAAAAAAATAAGCATCATCAACGATATCTTCAACTCTTCTATCAATTTGAAGAGAGTGAATTTTTCCATAAAGAGAAATAATATTCTCAGTTGATTCCTCAATTAGCGATGGGGCAAATTTACTGGTTTCATTAGATAAATTTTTAACTCTCTCACCAATTTGATGTAGCTTATCTCTTGATGTAAGAGGGTGCGCCTTGAGATCATTTAGAAGAGTGTTTGTTGCATCATTGACAAAGCTGGCTTCTAAACGCTCTTGAAAGGAGTTACCCACTTCATTAGGTTTATCCATCCTATTAACAGGTATACCCATAATACTTACCTCCGTATAGAGACATTTTCGTCTCCCTAGACTCTATTATAACCCGAAAGCTCTTAATATAAATCATAATTATTTTTTTAATCTAAATAATGGATATTAAATATCTTTCTATTTAGAGCTATAATTTGAATAGGGATTAAATAGGAATAGAAAAAAATATTTATTTGTTAAATATTTTTTTGAATCAAAATAATAGAGGGAGCGGTTTGTCTATTTATCCAAGTTGTTTGTAGGCATGTAAAATATTTTTTTGGAAGTTTTTTAGCATAGGATTCTATAGATAAGGTTTCTTGTTTACCTTCTTCATGACCTATATAACAAGTAATCGAAATTATGCCGCCAGGTGTAAGGAGTTCC
>JAJFMG010000043.1 GCA_021772295.1 Chlamydiota bacterium
TCCGTTTAGAAGGAATCATTTTTCCTTCTCGTTCCCATCTACGTAGTGTTTGTGTAGAAACACCTAAAATATTTGCTGCTTCGCCAACAGTCAATAACTTGCTCATTCCAATATAGTATTCGCAGGTTTAAACAAGTTCAAGGTGAGCTGTTAAAAGCCCCACCAATTTCTGGAGCATGTAAATCTACAATCTTACCAAAATTTTTTGTTTGTTTATAGGTGATTTTTCTCTCTGGATGATTCACAATAGACTCTAAGACTTTTTGCCCACGGTCATTTACCTGCTTTGAGCAGCCAAGCGGTTTAGGGAAAACACTGCCCTCTCTATAACCATGTTTCATTAACCCTCTTCCAGCTTTGGTAAATCCCGCTCGATCTAAAATCTTTCCATTCTTTATCAGTTTAGCTGTGTTGGAAAAAACTCTTGATAAATTGCCAGGTAAAGGAAGCTCACCCATCGCAAAATTATTCATGGGATCATTGGCTTTAGCTTCTACTGAATAAAGTTTAGCCAGGTCAGTTGAGAAGACATTATCGATTGCCTCATGGCCTTTAGCAACTAAATTTTCATAGTTTTCCAGTGGACTTCCCATTTCTCCGTTACCTGAAGGAGTAAGGTTGTCTGGTAAAAACTTTGAGCCTAATTCTTTCACCTCTTCACAAAGTTGTGGAATAACTTTTACTAAGTCAACGATTTCGTCGTAGGCTTGATGAGCAAAGCTTGATCCTACTTCTTTTGCTTTCACACCAAGAGACATCTCATTCCATCCTTTGGGTGAACTAGCTTGTTGAAAAGCTTTATCTTCTACAAGAAACTCCTTAAATAATGTAGCATGTTCATCTATAGCTGCCTTCATCACAGGAAACGCATTTGTGTCGATAGGAGAAGCTTTTTTGGGATTTGCAGAGACGGAAAGGGTCTCTTGTTTTGACTCTGATTTTTTTGATTCAGAGCGACCAGAACCAGAAGATCCTGTAGCAGCTCCAGCAACAGCCATTGCTGCACTTGCAGAAGATGCTGCAACGGCCGCAACAGCAACGACTGTGGCTGCAACGACAACGACAGATCCAATGATTATCGCCTTTTTGTGTTTCTTGCAGAACTTTTTGGTCTTCTTCCATGATTCGCTGATTTTGCCACACTGCACAATGTTGTAGCCTGAATAACCATTAAGGACGGCAGGAATAATCATGTATTCGTTGCTGTTTGCCAAATAGCTCGTTAGCTGAAATGCACTGTCTTCCCCATAAATCAGATCATAGGTGTCTTCTTCAAGTTCGCATTTTTCTTCAAACTCATTGGGGAGAATCCCCTCTTTTGCAATTGTTGCCAAATATTCATTCACACGTTCCAGTAGCTCTGGAGGATATCTTCTTTCAAGTTCACCGGACTCCAAGTCTTCGAGCATCTGCATTATTCCGTCATATGTCGTCGGACGAACCCACTCTATGGCTTGTTCCTGAGTCCACCACCAGTTCACCTTCTGAGGAAAAATGTGTGGCTCATGATTTTGCGGATAAACAAAAAGCGAAGGAGTAGTAATGAGCATACTTATGTGAGTGATGGTCTTTAATTTCTTCATAAGCGCTTCTAAGGAGCAATCTTTTTCTTTATCTGAAATTTAAGATTCAAGCACGGATCTCAATTAGAGTCAATCGATTGACAGTCGGAGCAGCGATTCCCTCTGACTCACTATGCGCTTAAATTCTAATGATGAATTTTAAAGAGTTTTTTATTGGATATAGATCAAGTGCAAGCAAAATCACATAAATTTTAAAAATATATATTAACGTTAAGAACCAGGGAACCTAAACATCTGTTTTTATGTTATATCTGAAACTCTTTCTTCAGCAATAAAACCAATTAGGTGGTACCAGTCTTTCAATAGTACGTACGTGGCTTCAAGACCTACCTGCCCCAAGTTTCTAACTAGCACATTCCATAGTACTTGAGACAAATTCAGCTTGAATGAGTATCAAGCAAAACTTTAAATTATAGTCTCACGCTACAATGGCTATGCAGAAAGAAATAAAAACGGTACGCTAAGTTACAGGGTCATAATCCCTTCTAAAAAGACTTCTTTTAAAGCCTGTTTAAAGACATCTACGTCTTCCATTAATTGGTCCTGCCCAAGACTCAAAAGCCTCTCGTCTTCTAAGTCCTCTGGAAGAAATGATGGTCTTAATAAGGCTATTTTTAGATAGATTTTATTGAGAACGTCTTCTCGGAAATCCTCATGGTATCGTTCTAAAAAATGATCTAGAGCAACTCCCATATGATCTAAGAGGTTGTTTTGAATCTCTGAGATTTCTGCTTCTGAAACTTCTGATCTAGTTTGGTCCTTTCTATTATCAATAAAACCTTCTCTCAATCTCAAAGAGATGAGCCCTTTTAATGAACACTCTGCGGCTTTTTCAGAAAGAAGCTTGTGTTCAGGAGAACTTCTCTCAAAATCAACCAGAAAAAACAGGCCTTTAAGAAGAGTTTCAGGGAGCTCTTCAAAGGGATTATTTTTGATAGAAATTTTATTGAGCAGGGGTGTATTAGCAAAGAGGTTAGTAGGAAGTGATTGGAAACTATTACCGTATGCTAAAAATTTCTCTAGGTATTTTGTATCGGCAAGAAGTTTCTCTGGAAGATATTTAAGTCTATTGTTATGCAAAAAGAGCATTTCCAGATTGGGTACTTTTCGTAACATATCTTCTGGGATTTCGTTTAAACCAGCACTGTAAAGATAAAGACCTTCTAGATTTTGCATATCTATAAAAGCATCTTTATGAATTGTTTTTATATTACAAAAACAACCCTCGGCACTTATAAAAACTGTTTGAAGCAGAGGAAATAAAGGAAAAAAGCCATCTGGGATAAATTCTAATGATTTTTCAATCCCTCCAGAAAAACATGTAAAACTCTGTATTTCCTCAAATAAAGAATCCGAAGGATTTTTAAGCGCATGCTGTACTTCATACATAAAATCTATAGCATGCTCTTCAGAGGTGTTTTCTCTAAATTGTTCTGCAGAAATTCCAATTTGAGCTAAGACCGATTCTTTTAACTGTTCTGGAACAAACTCAAAAAAGGCAAAAAAGGCAATCGCTCTGTGTTGCTCTAGGAAGGGGTTTAAATAATTGATTTTATCGAT
>JAJFMG010000044.1 GCA_021772295.1 Chlamydiota bacterium
AATCTTTTTTAAGAGGATAGCGAACTGATTTTGCATCTTCAAAAGAAATCGTCTTTTGGATGTTAATCCATTTGTTTCCAGATTTGGCTTGGAGGATTAGATCAAAATCTTCTAACTTATCCACGGTTCCAAAGATCTTATAAGAACTGTCTGAATAGATATTTGGAGCAAAGGGGAAATTAGGATATAGATTTACATCTACTTCTCTATGATTGCTGCTTACACTCAAGGTAACGTTTTTAGCGTAAAGTGTTCTTAAATGTTTTACAAAAATTGCAAGTCTTCTTGGGAATGCAACGTTTGTAGGTGATAGCATGAGCTCTCCACCTCCCATTGCTGTGATCATCTCTAGCATTTCATAGTTGTTGTTATCTGATGCTGTTGCAGCTACGAGGGTATATAACCCTCGGTTAGACTCTAAAAAATTTGTGTAGGCTGTTTTTCTTTTTTTCAGACCATCTAAATCGTTACCTGGTGATAGTAATACCACTGTATTTGCTCGGGTTTTATCTAACAGAGTATTAGAGACGGCTTCTACGTTATCCAATGTGCGCGCTTTTGAAAAAAGACCAGTATAGGAGAGATCTTGCAAAAATGCTTTGGCATTTTTACAGTTGCTTTCATTCCACTCTACATTTGTATCTGAAAATTGGATGGGTTTGGATGTTATGCAAACAATATTGAAACTATCTCCTTCGTTGAGATAGGGCAGAGATTTCATGACGCCCTTGACGTAACTTGTAAAACGATTCTTTTGCACAGTTTTCGATGCATCGATTAAGAAAAGATAATTTTGAGGAACATGAACATGTTTGATGATTTCCGAGGGAGCAAGTTCTACTGAGAAGAGGTATCCATCTCCATTTTCAAGTTTTGCAAAATGTACATAGGGAGAAAAATCTTCTTCTGGAAATGCTTTTTCTCCAAGATCTGCATACGCTAATGCATCTATATTTTTATCTAATTTGCGTAGCTCTTGATTAAAACTTGTTGATAAGCTGTGGTAGTTGATTTTACCTTGCTCTTTTTGCTGCAGGTTATACCGGTCTAAAGTTGTAAAATCACTTGTTACAAATGTAGATGCAGAGCTCACTGGATCATATGCATCTATATGATCAATAGATGAGTAGAGAGGTAGTTTAGAATCTACTATTTCACCTGCTTTATCCATCTCATTGTAAACAGTTGTTTTGACCTGCTTAGAAAACTGCTTCTTAGCACTGTTTCGAGCTTTCATGAGGGATGGTATCATTACACTTTTTTGACTTTTGTCAAAAGGCTGAGATGGATCGCTTTGAAGAGCTATTTTGAGAGGGTTTTGTTCTAATTGAGAATCTGTTTTAGGTGGATTAGCTACGCTTATTGCTAAAGCTTCTTCTTGTTTTTGAAATAGAGGATCTTCTTTTATAGTGTATTGATAACAGGCAAGTTCATTTGGCATTTGAAATACATCTGTAGATACAACTGTTTCTGCATCTTTAATACCGATATCGCTTACAAATGCATACAAGGATTTTTTTTCCTTAGCTTTAAGAAGGCGGGAGGGAGAAATCCTTTTGACTTTTTCTCTTTGGGATATATCGAATTTTGTGTTTGTTGTTAAAGGATTTTTAGGAGTAAATTCATTGCTCTCATATACCGCTAAGCCTCCAAGAGTATTTCTTGAAAAAACATCGGTTGAGATTTCTTGGGGCGCTAAAGAGTCTCTAGCTTGAAAATCGATGAGGCGAGTTGTCTCACTATTTTTAAAAGCAAGCGCTCGGGCATCTAAAAGTTTATCTACTTTGATTTGTGGAGACTGTTTTTCGATATTTGATTTGGGATGACTTGCATTTATTTTTCCCTCTTCACGGATTGTCTCAACCACTGCGATTTTTTTTGGTTTCGTATTGAGGGCTGCCAAATTCTGAATCATAGGAGATAGATGCGTATCTTTTTCATTTAAAAAGTGTGTTGTTTCAAACTGATAAGTAGGAATAATCCCATCTGGAGTTTCTGTTTTTTTTGTTTCTTTAGATGCGTAATAAGACGTCAGTACAGAGCTATAGAGATCATCGAATTGATTGAGCATTTCATTTGTGATCTTTTGTTGAGGATTTACATTCTCATGTGCAAGTGCAATATGATCATGAATATAGGCTGTATTTAGTGTATAGGGAGTACTTTCATTAGACTCCAAAAAAGAGGCGACTTGGGGTAGGTGATTTTGAACAGTAGTTTCACAATTTGTAGGCAGTGAAATCCCTCTAAAATTCTTAGATTGATGTAGAATTTTTTCGGATAATGAGTATTGAGGAATATGGATAGAGCTTATGGAATTTTGAAAATTTTGTTTGGAAGAAGGTGTTTTTGAAACAATGACAATAGAGTTTTGATCAATTAGTGACTCATATGCCTCTACCTGTCTAGAAGGTGCTTTTTCTGGAGAAAAATGGGGGATATCTAATTTAGAAATTAAAGTTTGTTCTAAAGAAGCCGCAGCTTCTCCATAGGAAGAATTGGGTTGTAAATCCGCTTTACATGAAGAGCTAATTAAAGAGGCTTCAATGGAGGATGATCTAACAAGACTTGGTTTTAGACTTAGGAATAACGATTCGTCTTGGAACTTGGTTTTTGAGTTTTTACAGAAAGCGAAGT
>JAJFMG010000045.1 GCA_021772295.1 Chlamydiota bacterium
AAGCCTTACATGAGATGCGCTTGAGTCTACTGAGTTGCCAAGAGATCGCAAAAAAAATTACGGACTCTTTGCAGAAATTAAAAAATCTAAAGGCGTTTAAAGAGCCTCCCCAAATGATTGTTTTGAAAATGGATTTTTATGAGCAGCTTGCATCAGATATCTTGATGCAAGATATTGAAAATACTTTGAGCTACTTTGCTAAAAAAATGCATCCAAGTTCGAAATTAGAGCAGCAGAAATATATTTGGAATGGGATTTCTAAAACCTGTATACAGTTTTTAGAAAATATCTAATTATATTCACATTCTCGCAACTATATTTGTAGCTTTTTCTTTAATTACAGTTTTAATGACACAGTTCAATATTTCTTCTCGTGAAACTTTTTTTTTGATAAGGTGAAAAAAAAGAGGAGTCTTACATGAACAGACTTTGGTATTACTTTTCAGAAAAAAGTAAAGAAGGGCCTTTTTCCTTTCATGAAATGAAAGATAAAATCCATGAAGGAATCATTGATCAAAGTACTGTTGTGTACTCTGATTGCTTGCCTCACAAACAAAAATTAATGGATATAGAGATGTTTCAAGTCACAGATGAAGACCAACCGGGGCCGGTTGTAAGAAGTAATTTTCCAGAAAAAAAAGAAGAACTTAGTAAACATAAAGTAAGACCTGTTCTTCGCTTTATTGCAAGATCCTTTGATTACTTCATTTTTACGATATTTGTCGTTTGTTTTATGGCACTTTTTAAAATACCGATTCCACTGCAGAGCCCTTTGTTTTTTTGCTTGGGAATATATTTTGTTTGGAATTTTGTTGAAGCGCTTTTGATTGCATCATTTGGAACAACTCCTGGAAAATTTTTGATCAATATGAAAATTTTAAGTGCTGATCGAAAGCATTTGTCTTATGTAAAGGCTCTTAAGCGCTCCTTTGGGGTTTATATCTTAGGATTTGGTCTAGGCGTTCCCTTTTTATCTCTTGCCACCATGTTACTATCTCTTTTTTGGCTCAGCATTAAAAAAGAGACTTTTTGGGATAAAGGCCATAAACACGTAATTGTATATCACAAAATCGGTATGTTTCGAGCGATTGGAATTTTGCTCTTTATATTGGTGATCGTGTATTTCGGATTTCTTGGTATCCAATTAATCAGAGCGCAGAGTGCATGATATTGATCTAGAGGCAAATAAGTCTCTCTATATTTTGAAGGCGCTTGCAGATAACTATATCTATGTGCTCACCAATGAAAACTCTGCAATTGTAATCGATCCAGGTGAAAAAAACGCTGTTTTTTCTCTTCTAGAAGAGAAAAATCTCCAATTAAAAGCAATTTTTCTAACGCATTGCCATGAAGATCATATTGCTGGATCAAAGCAGCTGAAAGAAAAAACTGGCTGCAAAGTCTTTGCAGCAGATGATCAACGAATCGAAATTGCGGATAGATATATATCTGATGAAAAGGAGTTTGTAGTAGAGGGCTTTACTTTTATACCAATGCAAACTCCTGGTCACACTAAAGAGCATGTCGTGTTTTTTGAAAAAGAGCATAAGTTATTATTTTCAGGGGATCTGCTGTTTTCTCTTGGATGCGGAAGGCTCTTTGAAGGAAGTGCTAAGCAGATGTATACCTCATTATCCAAGCTCAAAATTTTGCCTGAGGATACAAAAGTATTTCCAGGGCATGAATATACTTTGCAAAATGCTCGCTTTGCAAAATCTATAGAAGATAGTGCAGAAATAGATGCAAAAATCGTGCAGATTGAAAAAAGCTTAGCCAAAGATGGAATTGCTATTCCATCAACTCTTAAAGAGGAGCTTATGCTCAATCCCTTTTTAAGAGTTGATGATCCACATTATAAAGAGATGCTTGGCAAAAAAAACTCAATAGAGGCTTTTACCAAGTTGCGCAGCTTAAAAGACCAGTTCTAGTCTTTTTTATACTCATTTAGCTTATTGCGAAGGGTCCTTACAGAAATGCCAAGAGCATTTGCCGTTTTTGTTCGATTGTTTTGCATGTTTTTAAGTGTTTGCAAAAGATGGATTTTTTCCATTTGTTTAAGCGTCATGCCAGATGTAATGAGAGACTTATCTTGATCTGTAAGAGAGCTAAATAAAGAAACATCGATATCTGGTGCGTCACTTAGCGCGACAGCGTGTTCGATGCTGTTGGCAAGTTGTCGAATATTGCCTGGCCATGAGTAGTTTTGTAAAAGATTTTTCGCTTTTTCAGTAAAAACTTTTGGTTTCTTATTTTCCTTTTGACAAAAGGAAAATAGAAAATGCTCAGCAAGTGGCAAAATATCTTCTCGCCTATCTCTAAGAGGAGGAATAGAAAGGGGGATAACGTTTAATCTGTAATATAAGTCTTCTCGGAAGGTTTTATGAGAGATAGCATCTTGCATATTTTGGTTCGAAGTTGCAATAAAACGTACATCTACCTTTAAAGTATTAGCTCCACCTACTCTTTCAAATTCCATTTCTTGAACAGCTCGTAGAAGTTTTGCTTGGAAAGTAAGGGGAACTTCTGAAATTTCATCAAGTAAAAGGGTTCCTTTATCGGCAAGTTCGAGGCGGCCGATTCTTTGTTTAATAGCGCCAGTAAATGAACCTTTTTCATGACCAAAAAATTCTGATTCTACTAAATTTTCTACAAGAGCTGCGCAATTGACTTTGATGAATGGAAAAGGAGCTCTAGTTGAGTAATAATGGATTAAAGAAGAAATGACTTCCTTTCCTGTTCCTGATTCACCTGTGATAAAAATGTTAGCATTGGATTTGGCAACTTTTTTTACATCACAGAGAAGTCTTTGCATCGAGGCGCTTTTTGCAATAAAGTTTGGCTTTTTTTGATCTTCTAGAAGGTGCTGGAGTTTGGACTGAGAAATGGGAAGCTGGATGGATGTTTCTATCGGTATTTGCCTTTTTTGTAACTCGCTATGTGATCCTATATAGATAAGTTTTGATGCTTTAAGGTATTTTGATATCTCATCTTGGGAAAAAAACGCAGTTTGCAGATCACATAGGACTATATCAAAGTCTTTTTTCACTAAGTGTTGCAAGCTGCTCTCTTTTGAACAAACCGAGCATAAAAAGTGATTGCTTGTAGAGAGGTTTTTTAATAACAGTTCACTTTGACCTGAATTGGAATGAATAATAAGTATTTGCATGTAAATCCTTTTTTACTTTTTGCATATACCGACTCGAATTAATTTTCAATGACTGATAGAGTGGATAATGTCAGTAAAAGGAGAAGAGATTTGAAATATCTGCTATGTATCATGCTTCTATTTTTATTTGGTTGTAGCGATCCTTCCGTTAAGGATGATAGACAGGTAAATAGCTCCTTAAAGGAGAAAATCTCACGAAAAAGTAGTGATATTTCAATTCAAGAATCTCATTATATTCCATTTACAAGAGAGCCATATTCTTGGGAGAAGGGGTATATTGGAAAAATTCCGGTAATTACCAAGGAATTTTTTCGCTGCAAAGGTAATTCACTTCGAGAAATGAAAACTATCAAAAATGAAGACAATGCTCCCACATATTTTTTTGATTGCGGGGGATATCATGAGCATAGTCTTCCTATAAGAAATGGTCGAGAATTTGTATATCCTGTATTAATTGAGCTTTTAAATTTTGTTCAGATCAAAACTCAAAAGGAAGTTGTTATTACATCAGGGCATAGGTGTCCTAAACACAATAGCTATCTTGATGAATCCTTTTCAAATCAATATTCAAAGCATCTGATAGGCGCTGAAGTGGATTTTTACGTAAAGGGGATGGAGCAAGATCCACAAGACATAATTGAACTTTTGATGAAATATTATCAAGAGATGGAGCCTTTTAAAGAGGATTCACTTTATGCAGTCTTCCATAGATATGACGGATCGACGAATGTAACCACTAAGCCTTGGTTCAATCGAGAAGTTTTTATCAAATTTGCGAAAGCAGAAGAAGGAAGAAATCTAGATAACCAGCACTTATATCCTTATATTACTATTCAAGTAAGATATGATCGAGACTTAGAAAAAAGAGTTCTTGTTGAATGGGACAAAGCTTATCATAATTATAAGTTTTGGTAAGAGCTATCTAAAAAATGATGAAAGGTGTTGAAGCGATCTAAATCATGAGCATCTGGTGATGCTAGCTGCGGGTGATCCGGAGCGCATATAAGCACTGGATGGATGTTTGCGCCTTGCAATGATTTAATCCCTCGCATTGCATCTTCAAATCCAATCATGCGATCTGATTTTTTTCCGAAAAGCTCTATTGCTTTTAAATAGCCATCGGGGCTCGGCTTTGGATTTTGATAATCTTCTCTTGTGATGAAGTGTGGAATTTTTTTTAGTCTAGGTAGAGATTCTTTAATAGCATCAATTTGAGCTTTGGTGGAGTTTGTGACAACTAAGTGCCGCTTACCTTGTACCAGATCTAGAATTTCTTCGGCGCCTTCCATGAAATTTAGTTTTTGGCTAGTTAGGAGCAGCTCATACAGTTGCTTTTTTTCCCTATATAGAGCGTCCCAAGGAAGTTGACTTAGCGGCGGATACTTTTCAAAGATTGCTTGTCTTAGGCCATCGGAGCTTGTGTGAGCAATCAGAGCAAAGTCATGAAAATTCCAGTACATTTCAAAACCATGATTTTCAATTAGGGCTTTATATGCCTGATAATGCAGATGCTCTGTATTTACAAGAAGGCCATCAAAATCAAAGAAAAAAATATCGTACTTTTCTAGAAAATTCACAAGTGCCCTTTGAAAAATTTAAAAATTGCCGATGACCGGACTCGAACCAGCACCCTACAAGTAGGAGTAGATTTTGAGTCTACCGCGTCTACCAATTTCACCACATCGGCAATGGCATTTATGGTAGCTATAATTAGGGTTTACTGCAAAGAGTTTTCGTAGAGCTTTCATAGACAACTTCAACTAAAAAAAGTCCTTTAGCAGGGGCAGTTGCACTTGATGTAGATCGATCCTTTTTATCTAGAATTTTTGAAATATCTTCTACAGAGAGTTTCTGGGTGGCAACATCAAGTAAACACCCCACAATATTGCGAACCATCTTATATAAAAAACCATTTCCTATGAACTCAAGTACCAAATGCGAGCCTTTTTCAATAACATTGAGCTCGTAAATGGTACGTACTGGATTGTGCTTACATGATCCCATATGAGCATCATTGGTAAAACTTGTAAAATCGTGGGTTCCAATAAACTTCTGGGCTCCTTGTTTCAGAAGACTACGATCAATCTTTCTTCGCAGGTGATAAGAGTATCTTCTTTGGAAGGGATTTTGATAGAGACCGGTATCGATTTGGTAGTGATATATTTTCCTTTTTGCAGAAAATCTAGCATGGAAGTCTTCATGAACAGGCTCAATTTGTAAGATCCGAATTTCAGGGTCTAAGATTCCATTTAAGGAATATTGTAATTTTTTGATCTCAAAAGATTTACTTGTTGAAAAATGGCCCACTTGCGCTTTAGCATGAACACCTGCATCTGTTCTACCAGAACCATGCAGTTTAATTTTTTCTTTTAGCGCAATACAAAGCGCTTTTTCAATTAATTCTTGAATGGAGGTGTGATTTGGCTGCACTTGCCAGCCGCAGTATGAAGTGCCATCGTAGGAGATTGTAAGTTTGTATTTATGCATGAGTTTCTACAAGTAATTTGGCAAGTAACAAGTCTTGTTGATTTGTGATTTTGATATTGGAGCTCGATCCTATCACAAGTTTTACAGGTTTTTGCAAAATTTCAGCAAATGAGACATCATCGGTTACTGTAATGTTTTGCACTTCGGCAAGCTTGATACCCTCTAGCAAGACTTTTTTTGAGATAAGTTGGGGTGTTTGAATCTCATAAAGATAATCTCTTTCCAATGTTGAATTGACATAGTTATTTTGCAGCGCAGACTTGATTGTGGAAGTAGCTTTTATAGCAAGAGTGCAAGCATCATGTTTTAGGCCTTCATATAGAAGAGAAAACAGGTCCCTTTTTTGAATAAGAGGTCTTGCCGCGTCGTGGATAAGGACATAATCAATATTTTTTGAAAGGAATTTAGATCCATTTTTAACTGAATCTTGTCGGCGAATTCCAGGTAGTGCAAATTTCACACTTTTTTGACTTTCAAATATTGATTGGTACTTTTTTTCACATACAACGACAACTTCTTCAATGCTAGGTAGACTGCAAAACAGGGAAAAACTATGTAGAGCAATACGCTTGCCACAAAGCGGATGATATTGCTTAGGCAGACTGCTGCTAAACCTGGATCCTTTGCCACCAGAGAGTAAGATAACGGCTATTTTTTTCATGTCGAAGAGTGTATATGATTTAGAAAAAATGAGCAAATAAATGTGAATAAAAAAGCGTTATAAAATAGAGTTTATAACGCTGTAGAAAAGAAAGTAATCTATTAAGAAAGGTGGTTGTTAATAAGCTTTGTCATTTCAAACATATTTACTTTTTTCTTTTTTGGACCGAAAACTTTAGCAAGTTTTTCATCGGCAATGATATCTCTCATGTTTTCAGGATCTTGCCTTTTGTGTTTTTTGATATATACCCAGATTTTTTTAGTTACTTCTGTTCTTGGCATAGGACCTTTTCCGACTACTTCTGCAAGTTCGGGGCTGATTTTCATGGGCTGCATAAATTTTGAATTAGATTTCACTTTCGCCATAGAGTTTCACTCCTTATATGATTTCAACTTAAAGAGGTTA
>JAJFMG010000046.1 GCA_021772295.1 Chlamydiota bacterium
CAAAAGAAATTGAAGAAGAGAAGGTATATGGGATGTACTTTATCTCACTTCTCTATGGGAAAAAAAGACTTTCTAAATTTTGCTATAAGGTATTACTTCCTCTTTTTTATAAAAATGCTTGGCTATCAAACATCTATGGGTTCTTTCAAAAAATTCCTTTATCAAGACGAAAGGTAAAACCTTTTATTGAACATTTTTCCATAGATTCCTCAGAATTTGCCAAACAATCCTTTTCATCCTTTAATGATTTTTTTATTCGCAAACTCAAAAAGGAAACTCGGCCTATTTCAAAAAATCTTTGTATGCCAGCAGATGGTAGGTATTTAGTATTTCCATCTATTCTAAATGCGAAAGGTTTTTTTATTAAGGGAACCAAGTTCAATCTCAAAAAATTACTTGCCAATGAAAAGCTTTATCAGAAATACAAGGAAGGTTCTATGGTAATTGCAAGGCTTTGTCCAACAGATTACCATAGATATCATTTCCCCTGTGATTGCAGGCCATCTACACCAAAACTCATTAATGGCTACCTCTACTCAGTAAATCCAATTGCTCTTCGTAAAAACATCGATATCCTTCAGCAAAACAAAAGAGTAATCACATCACTGCACTCTAAGGATTATGGAGAAATTCAATATCTAGAGATTGGAGCAACTCATGTGGGAAGCATTAAAAATACGTTTGCGCCGGGTAATTCTTACAAAAAGGGGGATGAGAAAGGTTACTTTGAGTTTGGAGGCTCTTGTTTAGTCCTTCTTTTTGAAAAAGATAAAATAATTTTTGATGAGGATCTTATTGCTGCATCTACTCATCATATGGAAACAAAAGCCCAAATGGGAGACTCTCTTGGTATCAAAAATGCCCCCTTTCAACTCTGAAGTGCAAAAAAATAAATAGACTAAGTGTAACATGTAATCTTACTGCAGATCGGACACTTAGTAGATTGGTGATTTTTTGCAGGGCAGTATTGCCTTGCAAAATAGATGATTTGAAGATGAAGTGTAATCCAGTCTTTTTTAGGAAAAATTGCCTTTAAATCTTTTTCTGTTGTAAGAACGTTTTTTCCAGATGAGAGTTTCCATCTTTTAGCAAGTCTATGGATATGTGTATCTACTGGAAAGGCAGGAATTTTAAAACATTGGGTAAGTACTACAGAAGCTGTTTTTCTACCAACACCTGGTAGGGTGATAAGTTCTTCAAGTGTATTTGGAACTTCACCTTGGAAGTTATCAATTAAATCTTTAGATAAGTTTTTAAGAGCTTTTGCTTTGGTTTTATAAAGACCGCAGGTCTTAATAAGATTTTCAATAGTTGAAAGAGGCAAGTCTTTCATTTTTTCAGGTGTATCTGCTTGTTTAAATAAAGCGGGAGTTACTAAGTTAACTCGCGCATCTGTACATTGCGCAGAAAGCACTACTGCGATTAGGAGTGTAAAATGGTCTTTGTGGTCTAAAGGAATGGGTGGATTGGGAAATAACTCGTTTAATTTTTCTTGAATAAATTTTATTTTTTTCATTTATTTTCCCAAACAAAACGTAGAAAAAATCGCATCTAGAATATCTTCAGTGATGTTTGTTCCAATAATTGTTCCAAGCTGTTTCATTACATCTTTTATATCAATAACTACAAATTCTAGTGAGAGATTTTTTTCTAGTCCCTCCTTGGCTTTTTCGAGTGCATAAAGCGCCTTAGAAATAGCCTGAAAATGCCGTTCATTTGTCAGGATGATTTCTTCTTTGGAAAAAGGTTTTTCCAATGTCATAGTAAGTAGGTTTTTCTTGAGCTCATTTAGCCCAATTTCTTGCAGTGCAGATATGGAGACGATATGAGGAAAATCTAAACTAGTAGGGGGCTCTTTTGATATGTCGATTTTGTTCCAAACGATAAGTGTACTCTTTTTACAAAGGGTATTAAGTGTCTGAAATTCTTTTTGGGAAATTTCTTTAGTACTATCGAGTAAGAAAAGAGTGATATCAGCAGTATGAGAGAGAGAAAACGATCTTTTTATTCCTTCTTTTTCAATAAGATCTTCGGTGTCTCGGATCCCTGCTGTATCGATAATTTGAAAATGGAGATCCCCGATTTGCAGGTCTTCTTCGATAGAGTCCCTAGTTGTTCCAGGGATAGGTGTTACAATGGCTCGCTCTTTTTGCAGTAGAGTATTTAGTAGAGAGGACTTGCCTACATTTGGTGAACCGAGAAGGCAGAGCTTGATTCCAGTTTTAATTTTTTTTCCGTCAGAGTAACTGTCTTTAAATGAGCTAAGAGCATTCCTAATATAGCCCAAAGATAAAAGAAGGTCCTCTTTCGTGTCTGTAGCAATATCTTCTTCAGGGAAGTCAACATATGCTTCTAAATGAGCGGTTACATTTGTAAGTTTGGTTTGTAAAGAAGATATAGTTTTATGAAACTTTCCCTCTAAATGCATCGAAGATGCCTTTAGAGCGGCAACGTTTTTTGCTGAAATAAAGGATTGCACTGCTTCAGCTTTGGTAAGATCCATTTTTCCATTACGAAATGCTTTAAGTGTGAATTCACCAGGCTCTGCAAGAAGCGCCCCTGCTTCAATGCAGGTAGCTAGAACTTGCTTGGTAATAAGAGCGCCTCCATGGCAGAAAATCTCTATGGTGTCTTCGCCTGTATAGGAATGGGGGCTTTTCATGGGTAAAAGAAGAACCTCATCAATCATGTCTTTTTGCGAATTGAGAACTTTTCCGTAATGGACTTTGTGAGATTCTAACAGTAAAATATTTTTTGAAAAAATGACATTTGCAACAGAAAATGCATTTCTTCCAGAAATGCGAATCATTGCAACAGCGCCATCACCTGGCGGGGTTGCAATCGCTGCAATGGTTGCATCAGTGTCTCTATAATTGTGTACAAATTCCATTTTATTTTACTTAGAATAATAAAGTCAGAATTGTATCTTAAGAATTAGAAAAATTCAATTCTAATTAGTTTTATGTGCTTGCAAGAGCAAGTTTAATTAACTGGGATAGAGGTGGTTCATCAGTGCGATCTTTCATCGCATTTTTAATCGCTTTTTGGGCTTGGCTTGGATTGTATCCAAGGTTAGTAAGAGCCATGATGGCATCTTGAATAACGGGGGAGGAAAGAGGCTTGTCAGAAGAGGCTTCGAGTGGAGATTTTTTCAAATTATCTCGAAGTTCAATAATAAGCCTTTCTGCTGTTTTTTTTCCGATACCCGGAATTTTAGAGATGAGGGGAATATTTTCATTAAGAATGGCCATTTGGAAATCTTGACTTTCCATATGACCGACAAGTGAAAGGGCTGTTTTAGGACCAATGCCTGAGATTTCCTTTGCCCGATTAAAAAGGTCTCTTTCGCTAAGGGTTAAAAAACCAAAGAGTCTATGTGAGTCCTCTTTGATGACTGCAGATATATACAGGGAAATAGGTTTTTTGATTTGAGGAAGAGCAGAAAACGTACTTAAGGGAATATGGATTAGGTATCCAATTCCTTGCGCATCAACAACTGCAGTGTGTGAGGTAGAAGCGGCAAGCGTTCCTTTGATATATTCAAACATAGTTATATTCCAAGATTGCTAAGTTTCAGATGGTGGGCATGACAAAGAGCCAGTGCCAGCGCGTCAGCTGCATCTTCTGGAGTTGGCAGCTCTTTTAGATTTAATAGGAGTTGGATCATTTTTTGCACCTGATTTTTGCTAGCAGAACCCGTTCCAACAGCTGCAATTTTAGCTTTTTTAGGTGCGTACTCAAAGACAGGTATCCCTTTTTTAGTTGCAGCGAGTATGATTACACCTCTGGCCATTCCAAGTTTTAAGGCGCTTTGAGCGTTTTTACTAAAAAATTGCGTTTCAACAGATAGGAAATCTGGAGAATATTTTTTGATAAGCTCTTCGATGCCATTAAATAGAAAAAGGTATCTTTGGTTGAGTTCCTGCTTAATAGGTGGACGTATGCAACCAAAATCGATAGGTTTGGAAATTTGACCACAAGTTTTAATAAGGCCATATCCAGTTACTCTCGTTCCTGGATCAACACCTAAAATTACATAATCTTTTTTTTGCACGGTAAAATTTCAGATAAGGATTACTACAATTTTTATTGTAGGGATTAGATCATTTGGGGCAAAGGATTTGTAAAAAAAAGAGGTTGGCAATTTTCAATCGACACCATGTGAGCATGTGCCAGTTCTTGGTGAGTTAAGAAGCGGTAACATGCAGTATGTACAATCATTTTCTATGCAGCAAGAATGATTGGAGACGCAATCCTCATAGGCTTTTTTTTTCAACATGGCCGGGTGTAAGTAATTTTTTGCAATATATGCAAGATCCTTTTGTTTTTTCCATATCCGCTCTTAACATATTGTCATTAATATAGAGGAAGAGATTTTTAAATCAAATTTCTGTAATATGAACTTAGATCAAGATCATTAGGAAGTTTTGTGAAAGACCAAGAATATCAAAATATTATTATTCGTATGCCTAACTGGGTTGGTGATATTGTAATGGCAACTCCGATTTTAGAGGATGTGAGAAATCGCTATCCTGATGCGAGTATTACAGCTATGTGTAAGTTTCCTTTGTGTGAGCTTTTATATCAAAATCCCTTTATTGATGAATTATTTTGCTTTGAAAAAGTGCCCTCTTGGCTTCGAAGAATTCAGGATCGCGGGCTTATCCAAAAACTTAGAATGGGCAAATATGACCTGGGTATTTTGCTCACAAATTCGATGTCATCGGCTTGGTGGTTTATGCAGGGTAAAGTGAAAACGCGACTTGGTTTTAAAAATGGAGGAAGATCTTTTTTACTTACACATCCCATATCTTTTCCAAAAAAAAGAGATGAGCAGCATCTAACACTGACTTATAAAGCATTGCTTGCACCGCTTGGGATTTTAAAGAGCCAAACTACACCTAAACTTTTTGTTGAAAAACAAGAGGTAGATAATGCTCGCGCGATACTGAAGACATTTGATGTTTCTAAAGAAAACATGATTATTGGAGTAAACCCAGGAGCTAGCTATGGCTCTTCAAAATGCTGGCCCAAAGAGCGTTTTATTGAAATGACAACTCAGCTTTTAGAAAAACATGAAAGTGCAAGGGTTGTGTTTTTTGGAGACTCTTCTCAGTTGGATTTGATCAAAGAGATCACCGATTCATTTGATCATCGTGTGATCAATTTATCTGGAAAGACGTCTCTGCGAGAACTTATGGCTTTAATATCCATATGTAATGTGTTTGTAAGTAACGACAGTGGTCCGATGCACATAGCCGATGCGTTACAGATTCCCCTTGTCGCTCTTTTTGGATCTACAAGTGCTATTCTCACAGGGCCATCTATAAGCAGGTCTGTTGTGCAAAAAAAGGTGTCATGTTCCCCCTGTTTTAAAAGAGAGTGTCCGATTGATTTTCGATGTATGAAAAATATCAAAGCATGTGATGTCATCAAAGAGATAGAGAAATGGGTTTAATCAAAGATATTTACTGCAAGTGGAAAAGTCCTCTCGATACAACCTTGCAAAAAGCAAAGAAAGCAAATCACCACCGATTTTTACTTGTTTGGAATAGAGGTCTTGGAGATATCCCACTGGGGCTTTTTGCGCTTGTATATCGAATACGAGAAATGATTCCACATGCCTCGATTACATTTTTAACAAGAAAAGATTTAAAGGATCTTTTCTTGTTACTTGATCAAGTAAATGTAATGGAAGGAGGCTTCAAAAGGGGAGAAAAAGTAGATATAGCAAAAGAGATTGCAAATACTCATGATGCTTTTGATGTGTACTTAGATGGAATTGATCCGACAAGGTGGCTTTCTTGGCAACTGGGAACCCTTACGCCCAAATTACGATGGAATGTAAGTTTTGATGCTCTTGTTCAAAAGTACAATCTAGATCCAAATGAGACATATATTGGAGCTCATGTAAACTCTGAAACGGGCATCTACTATGGATATGAGAAAAATTGGAATTGTAATAAATGGAGAAACTTATTTCAAAAAATTGGTGATGCAAAAAAAGGGAAAGTGATTTTATTTGGAATGGCAAAAGATGGTGCATTTGATATGGACCATGTCATTGATTTGAGAGGAGAAACAAATGTGATTGAGATGCTTTCTCTAATTAAAAATAGATGTCGCTATTTAGTAGCTCCTGACTCTGGGGTTCTTTCATGCGCTTATTATATCGATACCCATTTTCCGATTAATATAGTTTCAATTTGGAGTGATCCCAGGCAAGGAATTTTAAGACAGAAAGTGGCCTCTCCCAATCCAGAGTGTAAACACAGCCCTCTTATTGGAGATGCTGGAGATGTTTCTACAATTGATATAAATCAAGTTTACACGGCGCTTTTTGATGGATCATAAGTTATTGCAAACCATTTTCTCTAAATCTACGTACGCTGGGATTTGTCAAAGTGAAATTACATTGCAAAAAAAAATAGAGGAGCAAGCAAAACAGTTTGGAATAGAGCTGTTTGCAGAGCAAAAAGTTCTTTTTGCAGAGAAAAAGGAGTTTTCTACATCTAACCTTATAAGACAAAAAGAAGTAGAACCCCTTCCTCAGAATCTAAACAATTCAGAAACAGTAGGCTGTCTTTTACTTGCCGGGGGTGATGGATCAAGGCTTGGCTTTAATGGACCAAAGGGGTGTTTTGAGATTGAAGGAAAGGGATCTCTTTTTGCGATTTTATCGGATAAAATCAGAAGAGATGGCAATGTTTATCTAGCTATTATGACATCTAGTAAAAATCACGATGCGACGGTTGCGCACTTTAAAGAAAATCACTATTTCGGTTTAGAAGAAAAAAAAGTGGATTTTTTTATGCAAAAATCAAGCCCTTTGCTGGATTCAAATGGATATTGGTTTTTAGATGAAAATCAAAATATAAGTATCGCTCCTAATGGAAATGGAGAGGCGCTGTCTTTGCTTTATAATTCGCCTATTTTTACAAAATGGCAAAAGTTACCTATCAAAAATATCAATGTAATTCCCGTAGATAATTATTTAGCAAATCCCTGTATCAGAGCTATATGTGGAAAAGATATTGATCTGTTAGTGCTGGGCGTAGAGAAAAATAAAGGTGAATCTCTTGGGATTTTGACACGAGATGATGCGCAAAGAGTATGTGTAATCGAATATCTATATTTGCGAAAAGAGATAGACCATACAGAATTGTTGATAGGCTATAGCGGGATGTTTTCTGTATCAATGGCCTTTATTCAAAAAATAAGTAATGACTACTTAGTTTCTCATTTAGTGGAAAAAAAAGGAAAAAAAGCAGAGTATAGAGATGATTATTGGGAGTCTTCCGAGTCAAGAACTTGGAAAATGGAGAAATTTATTTTTGATATTTTTAAAAAGGCTACCAGGGTAAAAATTTTTAAAATAGACAGAGAATTTTTTTTCTCTCCTATTAAAAGTAAAGCATGTGTAGATAAGCTGCAGGCTTTACTACACAAAGAAAAAGTATATTAAGGACAGAGATGAAGATTGCATATTTAGGAGCTGGCGCATGGGGCTTTTGTTTAGCAAATTTACTTGCCGCAAATGGGCATAAAGTAAAGTTATGGACAAAATTTCAAAAAGAGGCTGATGCACTTTCAGCTGGAAAAAAACACCCGAGATTGCACTGCGTAGCTCATGAAAATATTATTGTGACAACTGATTTAAAAAGTGCTATCGAAGATGCAGACTTAATTGTAGAGTCCGTGACATCACAAGGGTTTCGATTTGTACTAAATGATCTTTTGGCAATTGGAAATATAAAAGTCCCATTTGTAATTACATCGAAAGGTATTGAGCAAAATACGGGTAAGTTACTCTCGGAAGTTGCGGTTGAGGTTTTAGGAGAGGGCGTTAAGGAACTTATCGGTTGCTTAAGTGGTCCAAGTATAGCCCAAGAGGTAATGGAAAAACTTCCTACATCTGTAGTCTGTTCTAGTTATAATGAAGAGGTTCGCCCCATAATTCAAAAAGCCTTTAATAACGCTTTTTTCAGGGTATATCCTAATAACGACATGATTGGAATCTCCTTTGGTGGCGCTATGAAAAATATCATTGCAATTGCCTGCGGTATTGCAAGTGGACTTGGCTTTGGTGAAAATACCAAAGC
>JAJFMG010000047.1 GCA_021772295.1 Chlamydiota bacterium
TTGTTTATGAAAAGAAATTTTTGAATAATGTAGTAAAATTTTTATTTTGCATAAAACGCTATGCAAACAAGCATAAGAAGTGAGTTACGTCAAAAGTTAGACTAGAAACTAGTAGTACAAAGTTTGAAATAACTGAAAGCATATTAAGTAAAAAATCTAGAGAAGAATTTGGTAGTGCTTGTATTGCTACCGAAAAGCTAACTAGTGATCTTGATGCGCACGCCTTAGAAGGATAGATCTTTTCTAACTATGTCGCTGCGAAGATTTGTCAACTATGTTCTATGTATGGAGATAGCATTCTGTCGAAAATGGAAGTTGTATAGCATTAAAGATAGTCGCTATTGATGGTAAAACTTATGATCAAAGTTCTAACTTTATTGTATATAATTATAACCTGCTTTAGAATCAATCGATGGTTTATGGAATTTACATCTGGAATAATTACACTATATTAGGATTTTGATGATACTAGGCATTTTTTTGGGATTATTATTTATTATTCTTTTCAGCAGATCACATTCAAAGTTATCTACTAGGCTTGAAAAATGTGAGAAGCATATTGATGCGCTCAAAAAGAATCTTGCAAATCAGACTAATTCGGGGGATCGAGTTACAACTCAGCAAGTCGACAAAACACCTCTTTCTAAGGAAAATCCTATTCAAGGGGACATCTTAAAGTTAGACACTGAAAAGAAGCGGTTAGCAAAAGATTCTAAAGTGGTAAGTATTTCAAATAACACTATTGTGAATCCAACGAAATTCCCTCTTTCTGAAAGAGATGTAGACAACAAATTGCAAGCAAAAAAATCTATAAGATCTCCTAAGACAAAAAAAACATTGGAAAAAAGTGGGTATGCGACCCTTTTTCTAAGAGAAAATTGGATGGGAATATTTGGATCGATAATATTTGTTTTTGGGGCTGTATTTTTTGCTTTGACCTCTTCTCTTATGCAAAATCCACTTGCCCGTATTATTACATTGCTTTTGACCTCTGTTGGGTTACTTGGCATTGTATACAAACTGGAAAAATCGATGAAGTGGGCTCTTACATGTGGGTGGCTTCGCGCAATATCCGGATGTATTATTTTGTTTGTTGCTCTTGGAATCGGTGGAATAGAGGGACTTCAACTTATTCACTCCCCATTCTATGCATTGCTATTTTTGTGTTTAGGAATTGCAATTAATCTTTACTTTGCTTTTAAGACATCTTTTCAACTGGTTGCATCTTTGCATGTTGTTCTTTGTGTTTCGTCATTTATCATTGCCCCTCAGGCGTTTGTTATGATTCCACTTGGAGCGATTGTGGCCTCAGTTGGTTTATTGTCTTCCTACAAAAAAAGATGGAATTTACATCTGCTTATTATTATTTCTGCATATACGATTCAAAATACACATTGGATTTTTCATGCAGAGGATACTATCTCATTATTTTTCCAAGTGGGTGCAATGGTGAGTTCATTTATGGTAGCAAGCGTTGCAGGTTGGATCCATTATTCTTATAGATATCAAAAAGGGGAAGTTTTAGGAGCTTCCATTGTTTCACATATTTGTAATTGGATTTTTTTGGTATGGAATATTTATTTATATGCGCAAGTATGTGTATATACTCCCGGTTTACTTGCATTTATCTCCCTTATTGGGTTTCTATCAGCACGTTATGCTAGATCTAAAAAAGTAGAATGGCTGTATGTTACAGACACCATCATTTCTCAGATGATATTGCTAGCTGCAATTGCATCTTTGTATGTTTTTCCGTTAGATATGTTAGATTTATCCAGCTTAGCGCTTTTGGAAACGATACTTTTTACATATATTCACCAAAAAAGAGGAAAAGGCTCGATAGTTCGAGTTGGTTATTTTTTGCAATTTCTTGCTTTTGTGGTGCTTGCCAAAGTAGTTGCAATGAATTTTCATGCCTATAGTTCATTATATGAATTTCCTATTAGCATAATAGCGGCTTCATTCCTATGCATGGGCCAATACGCACTCGTGCTTAAAAAAGGCTATCTGGTAGATACGCTTGACTTTCTTTTTAATACTAAGACAGATTCTAAATACAAAGTCTCTATTTTACAGGTATTTGGTTCAATATTACTTGTATTAGCATATCAAATGGGTCTAAAATTTTATTCAATTCAAATTATAGTACTTTTGAGCATGTTTGTATTAGCGCTCTGGAGAAAAAAGAGTGAAGATAGAAGTCTCAATACATCTTTTGCTACGGTTCTAGTCGGTGCGCATGTCATTGCATGGATGAATAATTCATCCGTATTTGAGGTTGGAAAAGCTCATTCGATATTACTTGCGAGATTGAGCCTATTAGGAATTGTATTATTAGATGCTGTGCTTGTTTTCGGTGATTTTCTTACCATAAAGCTTTCGAAAGTAAAGTTTCATAGTATTGTCATATGTGTACTTGGCTTAACACTAACCTTATTTTCATATGTTTTTATTAAAAATATAAATACTTTATTTCCTGGATTATTCTTTTTGGGAATATCACTTCTCGCTTTAGAACTTGGCCGGTCAAAATTAAGATATTTAAGCATGGCATCCGATATTAAACATAAAATTCAGATAGGTATGATTTACCTAGGATTTGGGTTTCTGATGCTTTTTATTCTTGAATTTAGTGTAGTGCATCTTCAAATGAACCCAATTTGGGGTACTTTTTCTCTAAGATGGATTACTGAAATTATGGGGGTAGCTGTACTTGTATATTGGATTACATTTTTTCCGAGGAATACTTTGTCCTCGAATTCGAATTTAAGGGAGAGCTTATTTGATATTACACTTGCTTTTCTAACAGTCAGCATACTTGTTGAGTCATCAGAGTTTGTAAGACCTATTTTCTGGGTAATTACTGCATCTGGAATATTGCTTTGCAAAGAGCGTTTTTCATTGCCAAATAGGTTCTTTCTCTACGCATGGATCTATTTTTTAGCATCTATTGTCCACGTTGCATTTATATCAGAAACTTTGACAATGCCTGCTATAAACACATTTGAGAAGTATAATTTATCAATCTGCGCAGCTATATTGGCACAAATACTATTTGTATGTGTGGCACATCGCTCGCAAAAAACAATTGCGCAAGCAAGCAAGCTTCCAGACAATCAAATTTCTACAATGATTGCATTTGTGTTTAAGGATGTATGCGTAACAATGATTTTACCAATTTTGGTTGGATTGGGTATTCTTTTTACATGGAACTTTGAAAAGACAATATTAACGTTGCTCTGGTTTGGTTTAACAAGTCTGTATATTTGTTTTGGACTTATGCTCAAATCAAAAAAAGCTATTCAGATCTCTATGGCTTTACTTGTTGTATGTAGTATAAGACTGCTTGTTTTTGATTTGATTCAAAAGAATTTATCCATAAGAGCATTAATTTTCATTGGTGTTGGAATACTCATGCTTTGCATGAGTATTCTTTATAAAAAACTCAAGCACAGGTTAGAGATGCATGAAAATATTTAGAATCAGTGCTCTTAGCATAATATTTATTGGGCTCTGTGTAACAGCGATCCAAGTCATACGCATTGGAAAAAATACACCCTTTGATCACTCTCTTTCTCCTTTCTTTGTAAATATTGCAAAACCGGTAAAAAGTGTTGATAGGGTGATTTCTAAGCTGTCACCTGTTGATGAAATTGATGAAAAATTGCTTGGCGAAGAGCTGAAAAATAGAATAAAAGAAAACTTGGGTTATAGAGCAAATTTACAATTTGTTGAAAATTATCTTGATATATTGCTTTGCGGGTTAACAAAAGATTCCAAAAAACCCTTTTCATATAAAGCTTTTGTAATTGAAGGGGCGCCCAATGCATATGCACTTCCAGGTGGAGTAATATGTATTACTAAGGAAATGATGGATTTGTTCGAAAACGAAGCAGAGTTAGTAGCAATCATCGCTCACGAAATTGGTCATATTGAAAGGGGTCATTTATTTGATCTCTATAGAGAAAAAATGATGTCTCGTAAATTGAGTAATCTCTCTGGAGAACAAATTATTTCTTATTTTGTTAAAGATCTGATGCAACTTATATATTGTAAATCCGAAGAGGATGAAGCAGATGATTTTGGATACAGGACTCTAATTAAACATGGCTACGATCCTCATGCAGCGAGCTCTGTATTCAGTAAGCTTATCCAATTGCGTCAAGAAGGCGCAATGGATCCCAATCTTGTTGAAGACATCTATGCGACACATCCTCAGTTAGAGCATCGCTGTGAGAAGTATGCATCAAAAGCTCTGACATGGAAGAAAAAGCATCCAAGATCAAAATATTATCTTGGAGAAAAGAATTTAAAATCGCTCATTTGTAAGTTTCAAAAGGAGTTTACAGAAGAGTTTACTTCATCATTCTAGATATTCCTAACCTTGATAGCAAAAACAACTTGTCAGGTGATCGTTGAGAATGCCTACGGCTTGTAAATAGGCATTTATGATCGTAGATCCCACAAATGACATTCCTCGTTTTTTTAAGTCTTTGGAAATTGCGTCGCTTTCTTTTGTGGTTGGATGGACATCTTCAAACTTTTCATAGGTGTGAACAATAGGTTTATAGTTGACAAATCCCCATAGATATTTGTCAAAGGATCCAAATTCCTTTTGGATAGAAAGAAAAACAATAGCATTTTTTCGCGCGGAATAGATTTTAAGTTTGTTTCGAATGATTTTTTCATTGGAGCGAAGAGCTTCTAACTGTTGGTCTGTCATGTTAGCAACTTTGATTGGGTCAAAGTTGTGAAAGGCATTTTTATACCCTTGTCTTCTTTTTAGAATTGTTTCCCAGCTAAGGCCTGCTTGGGCGCCTTCTAAGATCAGCATCTCAAAGAGGAGTCTGTCATCGTGAACAGGAATGCCCCATTCAGTGTCGTGATATTTTTCGTAGTAATCTTTGCCAGTTCCAAAGCAACGCGTTTTTTGTGTTGTTGATGTCATCTGTTAGCCTCATGCTCTATTAACCATTTTTTTCTAGGGATACCACCCCCATAACCTCCGATTTGTCCGGAAGTATTAATTACTCTATGACATGGTATCATAATTGCGAATTGATTTTTACCATTGGCATTAGCAACAGCTCTACAAGCTGTTGGCTTGCCAATAAAAGCTGCAAGCTGAGCATACGAAATTGTTTTTCCTGGGGGTATTTCCTGAAGCTTTTTCCAGACAGTTTGCTGAAAGGGAGACCCAAAGTATTTAATAGGCGTTGTAAATTGATAAGCACCGTTTTGGAAATATGCTTTAACCTCTTTTTCGATAGAAACCAGTGGGGGAGTAGATCCTGGAATAATGGCAGCTTGAAGCTTGAAACGAAGGTTTTCGATTTCTTTTTCAAGGCCTCTTCGGTCTACAAATTCTAAAAGATAAAGAAGTTTTTCATCTGCTAAGGAAATCATGGGGCCAAGTGGAGTGTCAATCCAAACAGCTTTTAAAACAGTTGTATCTTTGGCAGATGAGGGAGGTTTTCCCATTACGTGAGAAAAGGCATCTCTAAAGCCACTGCTTGACTCGAAACCTGTTGATAGCTGGGTATCAATAATGCTTATGTTTGATCTAATTTGTTTCATAGCTATGCCCATTCTTCTAGCTCTAGCGTATTCAATAAAAGTCATTCCAAATCTTTTCTGAAACTGACGTCTTGCTGTTTTTTCATGAATAGAGAGTTTTGCAAAGTCTACTGTCTTCCATCGTTTTTCAGGATTCTTCTCAACTGCTTTTACAAGCTTTTGAACCAGATCCGACTCGCTATTTGGAGGAAAAAGAGGATTACATTTCTTACATGGTCTATACGATGCATAAAGCGCAGATTTTGCATCTAGGAAAAACTCGCAGTTTTCGAACTTGGGTTTTTTAGCAGGACATGTCGGTCTACAAAATATTCCTGTTGTTTTAACTCCAACAAAAAAGGTTCCCTCATATTGGGAATTTCTTTGTAAAAAAGCATTATAATATTCCTTTTGTAGCATTTGGTTCATTTTGGCTTGGTTTGTGTTGAGTAGAGCTTATAGGTTACCAAACTTGGAAATATTACATCGCCGAAAAAAGGACAGGTATTTCGTAAAAGGTCTCTTGCAAGGTAGAGGCAACTGGATGCATGAAATAACAAGGACGCAATCCTTATAAATTTTTTTGGAAGATCAGAAAATTCAAGGGAATCGGAAAGTTGAAGAAAACATAGAATTAATAATAGACGTCTTTTTCATTGTGTACCTTTTGTAGCATATGTACGATTATTACTTCAAAATAAACGTAAGCAATTAATAGTTAATTAAATAAGACAGATTTTTTCTGCAAGTAGATTGTTTAAAAAATAATTTAATCTACTCTTTATTTGAGAAATATAAATATGAAACATATAGTGAGGCGCTTTTTTAGATAGGAAAGCAAAGCTTGGAAATCTAGATTACTCAATATAAAAACAGAAGGATTTGTAATTCTGAAAACTTGTAATTCTGATCACATTGAAACATTAGAATCTTTTGCTGAAGCCATTCGGTTTTTAAGTAGATCTGCATTGTTGCAGGCTGGCTCTGGCCATGCAGGACTACCCTTTGGATGTGCAGAAATTGGAGCATGTTTGTTTGGAAATTTTCTGAGGTTGTCACCAACAAATCCGAATTGGTTAGGAAGGGATAGAGTTGTATTATCAGCTGGACATGGGTCTCTATTGTTATACTCTTGTCTGCACTTGCTTGGGTTTGGAATAAGTTTTGAGGATATTCTCAAATATAGACAGTTTGGTAGTAATACTCCAAGTCATCCAGACATTCGAAAAACAATAGGTATTGAAGCAACAACAGGTTTAGATGGACAGGGAGTTGGATTAGGTATTGGAATTGCACTGGGAATGAAATTCACTCAAAAGAGATTTGAGTTTGAAGAATATTCTCTTTTTGATTCCAAATGCATTACAATTGCAGGAGATGGATGTCTTATGGAGGGGGTGAGCGCTGAAAGTTCTTCATTGGCAGGTCACTTGGGTCTTGATAATCTCATTGTTATATATGATAGTAACAAGACATCTTTAGATGGGTATACAGATGAGAGTGTTTCTGAAGATATAAGAAAAAGATATCAGGCTTATGCATGGGATGTTTTCGAATTTGATGGACATGATATTTCGTCTATTTCTGAATGTTTGCATAAGCTTAGATTAGAACAAGAACGCCCAGTGTTAATCATTGCGAATACGATTACTGGACGGGGAATTCCAGATGTTGCTGGTACACCCGATGCTCATGGCAATCCTTATCTGTTGAGATCTGTTGTTGCAAAATTGAATGTGCCCAAAAGTAATAGTTCAGAATGTCTTAAGCCATCTTTAAAGAATTTTTTAGATTCTTATAAGGAAGTTTTAAAAAGTGGAGAGGATAAGTGGACGGAGCGGTATCAAAAGTGGAAAGGCAAGAATCCTAAACTTGAAAGAGATCTAAATCAATCCCTATGCTTTGACATTCCTGCTAATTTAGAAGTGGAATTGTTGAAATTAGATTTTCAACGCAGCATATCGGGTAGATTAGCATCAAATTATGTTATGAACTCAATAGCTTCGAAGTTGCCATCTATATACGTGGGATCTGCAGATTTATCCAAATCAGATATGACATATTTAAAAAACTATTCTGATGTTTCTAAAAATCAATTTGAAGGTAGGAATATTAAATATGGTGTTCGCGAATTTGGAATGTGCACCATTGCAACAGGATTGGCACTCACGAATTTGATTATTCCTGTAATTGGTACATTTTTAGCTTTTTGTGATTATATGATTAGCCCAATACGTATGGCAGCCCTGATGAATCAAAAAATTATTCTTCAACTTACGCATGATTCTTTCTACGTGGGACATGATGGTCCAACCCATCAACCACTCGAGCAGATGGCTCATTTGAGAGCTATTCCAAACGTGCAAGTTATTCGTCCAGCAGATGCAAATGAAGTAAAGATGGCTTGGATCGCAGCTTTATCTCACCAAGGACCAACAGCTATTATATTATCTAGGCAAGATCTTCCAGTTATGGATGAGACAAATAGGCCATACTGTGAAGGTGTTGGAAGGGGAGCATATATTATTGAAGAAGATTCATTAGTTGTGGATGTATTGTTGATTGCAACTGGATCTGAGCTTGCTTTAGCAAGGCTTGTTGCTAAATCTTTACGAGAAAAAAATAAGAAAGTGAGAGTTGTTTCTATGCCTTCACAAGAACTTTTTGATAAAGAGGAAGTTACTTACAAAAATAGAATTTTGCTTAACGCAGAAAAATGTGTCAGTATCGAAGCTGGTATTGAACAAGGGTGGAGTAAGTATGTGGGTCGTGGAGGAATAGTTATCTCTGCAGATGATTTTGGTGAATCTGGTTCTCCAGAAGACTTAGCACTGCATTATGGCTTTGTTTGTGAAGTTATATGCCAAAGGATATTACCATGTTAGGAGCTACTGTCAATTCAGGTAGAGAAATCTTTAATTGGGAGAATTTTCTTAGATTCGTGCAAACCACATGTTTTTCTTGAAAAAGAAATATACGATCACTACCCTGTTTTGGTTTCTTGGGTATCAAATCGGAGTAAATTGTGATTGGTAGAAGTTTTGGAGTACATGATGGGACATTCCATGCAGATGATGTCTCCGCGTGCGCTCTTTTACTCCTTTTTGATCAAATTGATGAAGATAAGATTTTTCGAACTCGAGATCCTGATGTATTAGAGCGATGTGAATTTGTTTGCGATGTAGGTGGTATTTACGATGCGTCAATAAAGAGATTCGATCATCATCAGATTGAGTATAGTGGAAGACTTTCAAGTGCTGGGATGATCTTAATCTATTTGAAAGATCAGAAAGTCATCACTGAGGATTTATATCATTTTTTGAATCAGAATGTTATCACAGGTGTAGATGAAATTGATAATGGATTGATTACGCCAAAAATTGGGCATAGCACTTTTTCAAGTGTAGTCTCTAGTTTTGTTCCTGTATCCTATGATGCAGATCAAGAGGAACTGTTTAGTGGTTTTATGCAGGCAGTTTCCTTTGTAATCGCATATTTTAAAAGACTTCAGGAGAAGTTTGAATATATGCAAGGTTGTAAAGGGTATGTAGAGGAGATTATGGAGTCTAAAGAATCTCTTTTGATCTTTGAGAAGCCTATTCCATGGTTGGATGCTTTTTTTGATAATGGGGGAGTTAAACACCCAGCAAAATACCTTGTAATGCCAACTGGGATTCATTGGAAGCTTCGAGGTATTCCACCAAATATTAAAGAAAAAATGAAAGTGAGACTGCCTCTTCCTGCAAACTGGGCTGGATTATCTGACAAGGATTTAGAAAAACAATCTGGGATTGAGGGGAGCATCTTCTGTCATAAAGGACTCTTTATATCGATTTGGGAAACAAAAGAAGCTGCTTTGGAAGCTGCTGAAAAAGCTCTTAGTGGTGATGCAAAATGAAAACGATTTTTGAGAAAATTATTGATGGTGAGATTCCATCTAAGAAAGTATTTGAAAATGAAAACTTTATTGCGATTGAAGATATTGCGCCAAAGGCGCCTTTTCATTTTTTAATTATTCCTAAAAAAAAATACAAAGATTTGCAATCGATTCCTGTAAGTGAGCTTACTGTGATAACAGAAATTGCAAAAATCGCACAAGAACTTGCCAGTGAGCACAAAATAGAATCATATCGATTACTTACAAATATTGGAGAGGATGCAGGGCAAACTATCTTTCATTTGCATTTTCATCTAATTGGTGGATCAAAACTTGGCCAAATGGCATAAGAAAATTTACTAAGTGCTTGGTTATGATCCGTTATTTTCTTTTATTTTTGACCCTTGGACGCTCTATTTGGGCATCTGTTATTGCTCCGAGTGAAGAAGATCTGCTCAGTCGAGTATCTTCTCATTTATTAATCGATGACTACAAGTCTGCTTTATATGAAGTAGAAATGGGAAAAAGACTTTTCCCAGATTCCAAAGAAATGCATGAATCGTTTATTGAAGTGCTGTCTGAGACGGGTCTTGAACTTGAGGCTTATAAGGCTTATAAGGAGTATGTCAACATATATGATGATGAGAAGGTCAATACTTCTCTTTTAGAATCCCTCTGTTGGGGAATTCTAAAAGGTGCAGAGCATTCTACTCACTTAACTGTAAATATTACGACACTTATGGGCGCACTTGCAACTCATGATGCTAGAGCGGTTACTCACCTTATTCATTTTTTAAACTCAAGTAACTCTTATTTAAGGGGCGTTGCTGTGTCATGCGTCGCAAATTATCGAGATCAAATTCTGGTAAATAAGGTTCGATCGATGCTTAAGACTGAGGAGATGTGGTATGTCAGGTTACAACTCATCCAGACAATTGGATATTTAGATCTTAAGGAAGAGATTGCAACACTTAAAGAAATTGTATCTTCGCATCAAAGTTCGATTGAAGAGAAAGGGTGCGCTATTGCATCGATTGTGAATATGATAGAGGAAATTGATGACAAAGAATTACAATCGCTTCTTCTATCCAATCGAGCAGGACTTCGCTCTTTAGCATGTGATATTATAGCTCATCTTGACTTAGAACAAAGTATGCCAGATGCTGCAAAACTACTTGAAGACCCAGCTCCGCAGGTACGAATCGCAGCTTTAAATACGATCTGGCAAGTATATTCTAAAGGTTATTTGCAGCCTAACATGCTTAAGAAAGTGATAAAGTTAAAAGATGACCAAAGTCCTGAAGTTGCGATTACTGCTGGGTTTGTGCTGCTACACTTTGCTCCTGAAATAGGACAAAATGTATTAAAAAAATGGGTGTTTTCGAAGCAAGAGAAGTATGCAAGGCTTGCTGCGTCTGCTCTTTCAATTGGTGGCAGAAATGGAAAAAAATTATGTAAGCTTGTAGCTAAAAAAAGTAAAGATCCCTTTGTACGGGCAAATATTGCAATTGGGCTCTTAAGTCATAAAGAGGATGCTTGCAGTATGCTGTATGACTTTTTGCAAAATGCCAATGAAAATATTGCATTTGGATCTACGCTTAATCCTCTTCTTCGCACTCTAGAACCATCACAGGCTCGTCATGTTCCTGGAATGCCTGGATATCCAAGTTATGTGGATCAAGTAACAAGACTTGAACTTTTGAGCATGCTCGCTATGAAAAGATATCCACAAGCTGAAAATGCTATCAAAGACTTTTTAACAAATCATTTTGATGGAATTGCATATCAAGCATCAAAGACGTTGATTGAAGAAGGGGATGTAGAAATATTTTCGATCTTAAAAAATCTTATCGAAGATAAGAATCCAAAACTTAGAGTGCAAGCAGCACTTGCTCTTTGTTTTTATGGAGAAGATTCAAAAGCGATTGAAGTTCTTCAGGATGCATATGCAGATTTGGATAGAGAGTATAAAATTCATATTATTCGTGCCCTTGGTGAACTCGGAGAGCAAAGCTCACTTGTCTTTTTAGTAAAACTGCTGGATGATCCCTTTCAAGTCATAAGACTTAATGCTGCAGGTTCAATTTTGCAATGTCTATATCACTAGGAGAACGTTTTTTGAAAAAGCATATTTCTAAAATACAAGCCAACATGAAAACAAGCAAAATTGATGGTTGGCTTCTTTATTCTTTTCATGGGAACAATCCTTTAGCATATAGCTTCTTGTCGCTGCCAGCT
>JAJFMG010000048.1 GCA_021772295.1 Chlamydiota bacterium
CATCTTTTTGAAATTTGCATCGACTTCACATTTTTTGATATAGGGAAAAAAATGATTGTTTGTAAGAGAAGAGGTAACAACTTCCTCTGGGATGTTTTTTCCTCTGACTAAGCGTAATTCGAGCTTTTCTTTTCCAAGTTCGATTCTTTTTTTCGAAAGAGATAGAAACTCTTTTTGAAGCGAATGGGATATCGGAAATGCAGCGCTAAGTGAAACTGTAAGAGGAAATTGATCAAATTCTTTTTGCATAAAAATTTGAAAAATAAGGTCTTTAGAAATTTCTAATACTTTAGAATCACAAATAAGCAAATTCACCGTTTTGGGGAATTTATTACCTTTATGATCTAAGAAAGTATTTTCTAATGCGGCCCTAAAAATCGCTTTTAATGATATCTCTAAAAAGTGAAATACATCGTCATAACTATAAAGAGAAATGGGCGCAAAGAGGTCATTTACAGAAAGAGAAATGGATCGAATGTGTTTTTGATTGAGCAATGCAATATACTCAGTAACTCTTTTTAACCCCTGCTTTTTTCCAAGTGAGATATCTTGCTTTTTTTCTACCCGCGTATAGATATTTTGTTCTAAACAAGAATCTAATTCTTTTTGCAAGCTGCCTTTATCGCAAAACAGATTCGGACTTTGCTTACGAAACAGATAGGGTACTTGCATGCTTTCTAAAGAAACATGCAGGTGTCGGAATAAAAAAAACTGAAATTGCTTTAGAAGGGAGAGGTGTTTTGGAACAGAGCATAAGTTGAGTAAGTATCTAATATGTTCAGCAATTTTTTTTGAGTTTCTTGGTCTAAAGGCTTGGTCATGAATCGAGTTAAGGCAATATTTTCCAATCGGGTCAGAGCAAATTGCTTGCAAGTATGATTGCAGTTGTATTTCTTCTTTGCTCATTTGCTGTGCAATTATACCTGCAGTTTCTTCTGCAAAAGAAATGGCTTTTTCTTCCCTAGGGTATTGCGAAGAAACGTCCTTTAAAAGTTTGGACGCAGAGGATAAAGAGGAAGTTGTTTCTGCTTGATTCACTATTGGATTTCTCCCTATAAAAAACTATGGCCCTATATAACATATTGGTATTTTGAGGGCGAGGCGATTGTCACTGTTTGCTTCAAGTTATTAGCTATAGAAATATTTGCGGTGTTTTCTTAAGCTCAGATGGAATGAAATCAAAAGAGATGATTTGCTTTTGTATGTGTAAATATCTATTTTTTCTATTTTTTTTATCTGCTTCTCTTTTTGCAAAAGTGCAAGTTGGTCTTGATTTAGTTTTTGATCCAGAAAATATCAAATATATTAACGGAAAGAAAATTGCGATTTTAACGAATCAAACAGGGATTAACTCTCAGTTTGAATCTACGATTTCTCTTTTTACACGAAATAGCAAGCACTATCAAATCAAAGCTTTCTTTGCGCCAGAACATGGAATAACTGGCATGGGGTACGCCGCTGAAAAAATTAGAAATGAAAAAACAGCAGATGGCATCCAAGTGTTTAGTTTGCACGGCGCTCATAAAAGACCCACTGAAAAAATGCTGAGTGATATCGATCTTATTATTTTTGACATTCAAGATTTAGGAGTAAGATCCTACACATATGCTGCAAGTTTATTCTATGTTATGGAAGAGGCAGCTAAATATAAAAAAGAAGTTCTTGTTTTGGATCGACCGAATCCTATCAATGGACTTGTTGTGGATGGGCCTCTTTTGACTCTTCCCTCAAGATCTTTTTTAGGTTATGTAAATGTTCCCTATATTCATGGTATGACAATTGGTGAGCTTGCTCACTTTTTTAACCATGAATATAAAATTGGATGCAAACTTAAAGTCATTGCAATGAAGGGCTGGAATCGAAAGATGAGTTTTGAAGACACAAACCTTCCGTGGGTTCCAACAAGTCCCCATATTCCAGAGCCTGATACGGCAATGTATTATGCAACAACAGGTTTAATTGGAGAGCTTGGTGTTGTAAATATTGGCGTTGGATATACGCTTCCGTTCAAGATAATAGGATCTACTTGGATTGACGCTGATAAATATGCTAAAAGCTTGAATGATCTGAAACTTACTGGCATCAAATTTATTCCCATTCATTTCAAACCCTTCTATGGATCCTATAAAGCAAAAAATTGCCAGGGAGTGCTCCTTCAGGTAACTAATCCTGGGGAGTTTTACCCTTTTAAGACTTGCTCTGCTATTTTGGGGATATTAAAAAGTCTTTACCCTAAAGAGTTTACAAATGCCCTTTCCAAAGTGTCAAAAAAACAAAAAGAGCTCTTTATTAAAGCCTCAGGTTCAGATCAGATTCTTCCTCTTTTGGAAAAAGAAAAGTATGTCACATGGAAACTTATTTCTATGCAGCAAGAAGGTGTAATTACTTTTTCAGAAAAGAGAAAAAAATATTTATTTCCCACATATCAGTAACTACTCTCTATTTATTTAGCACTCAACTCTCTTTTCTGCTAAAATCCGTGCTGACTTTATTGACAAAAAGGGGAATAATATCTATGATGTAACCTTTCGAAAACAT
>JAJFMG010000049.1 GCA_021772295.1 Chlamydiota bacterium
AGTACCTCTAAATAAGTATACATACCACCAGCTGGCAAAATACCTGGACTCTTTTGCTTTTGATAATAGGGAGGGTCATTGATAATATGGTGCAGGATATGGCAATGCAATCTCCAAAGTCCCGGGTTGTTTGCGATAAATTCAATCGTTCTTGTGGTTCCAGGCGCAACTGGAATAGTAGCAGCTGGCCACTGAGCGCTTTTAGGTATCGTCCCGCCTTCTGTTCCTGTTACTTTAAAGGTATAACCATGAAGGTGGATGGGATGCGCAATTATGCCCCCCATATTGGCGTATCGAATTCTAACACTATCCCCATAGGATACAACAAGAGCTGGAAAATTGGGAGCTACAAGACCATTAAAGGTGAACCAATTTAGCGCCATACTTAAAGGTGATACTTTGCCCCTTCTATCGATATCCCAACCTTGGAGCATAATTGCAAAATCTTTTTCTACATCATTTTTACCATCCATGGGTAAAACAATGAAAAAACCACTCATTCCAAGTCCTACTTGTATTGAGTCATTAAAACCACTATGGTATGCATAGGTGCCAGGTCCATTTACAACAGTAAATTCATATACACCTTGTTTACCTGGCTCTATTACTGGATCTGCTGTTCCGCCTGTTCCATCTTCATCATTTGGAACAATTAGTCCATGCCAATGCGTTGTTGTTGGCTCATCAAGATCATTTTGCAAATAGATTCTAACCTTGTCTCCTTGAGATACAATAATACTTGGTCCTGGAATATCACCATTATATCCCCATCCATTGAGTTCTTGTGTTGTGAAGGGAATTTGATCTACTTTCCCTGTATATCGATTATGCTTTTTTACAAGAGGTTCTAGTAGATCTTTCTTTTGATTATATATTTCTTTGGTAACTGGCTGCGCTTTCAAATGAAAAACCTTTATGTCTCCATCAAGATAGTAAGGTAAATTAGAACTACCAGGCGTTATGACTTCATCAGGAATAATCAGATGAGCTTCGCTATAACAAATAGAAAGAATCGAGAGGTAAAAGCTTAGAAAAAACACAACTCTAAACATAATTGTTATCCAATATAATTGATTGTTTATTTTCTCATATATAAAATTCGATATTACTCCAACCTAAATAACTGTTTTTTTTCTCGAAAGCACTTAAAACAATATTTACCCAACAAATTGATTGTAAGTGATATGTAGTATTTCTTAAAAAAAATACTAAAGCTGGATTATTATGAAAAACCTGAGTATAATTTCTATTAAATAAATAATTAGAGAGATAGGAAAGTTTATGGGAACCTTAAGTCTTGATACTCAGATTCCGAATGGATTGTATTGCCCTGATACCAAGGAGGCAAGAATATATGAAGGTTTGCTTGAAGAAACCCAAAATGACAATCAGACGTGTACCTTAAGACAACATCGAGAAAATCGTCTAAGAGTAAATCTAGATGGTTCTTTAGAAATAATTCCTAAATCACCTGCCTTTGTATTTGGAGAAAAAGTGATTGGTCCAGCAATCGATTTCTCTAAAAGTGTATTCGAAGGTGCTCGTGATATTACCATTTATGCCTACAATTTTTTTTCAGGAAAAAGTTATGAAAATTTAGTTATACAAAAACATGATCTAGAAGCTAAAGCAGAACAACTTCAAGATGATTGGAGCTTGGAGAAAATTAAATACGACAGTGATTTAATCGAAATTAAACAAATGTTAGATACTCTGGATAACCAAATTACTTTCCTGCAGAGTTATAAAGATCTCGCTCACTCACACGAGATATTCTCAAGTGACGAAGTCTCTGCCAATAACTTGCTCAAAAACTTGATAAAATCTCGAGACCATCTTCTACAAGAGAAATTCCAATTGCTAGATGTGATTAAAAATATCGAGCATGCTTTAAGTGAAATAGGTAGAATAAACGAAGAGACAAATACGAAATTTGAGGATTATGAATCTTTTATAAAAATATTTGAATTGCTTCGAACAAGTATACGTAAAAACCTAAATCCTAGGAAAGATGTTCTAAATTTTAGAAAAGATGTCAAACGAGAAATTAAAAGAGTATAGCATTGTCAATTGAGAATTTTACGCCTTGTTTTGATGGTTCTCCTAATCAGTATTGCCTTACAGCCTTGAACCCGACAAATCTGGACCAAGATCCATTTGACAACTCTGAAAATCGCTTACGAAAAAAAACCGATGATTCTATAGAAATTACTCATAAATCACCTGCCTTTGTATTTGGAGAACAAGTGATTCGACCAGCGATTGATTTAACTCAAAGTATATTTGGGTTTCTCTATGGTGAAGCTTTAGAAACATACAGTTATGCTAAATCTTTTTTTTCTGCAGAAAACACGCAAGATGAAGATTTACCCAAACATCCCGAATTAGACAAGTTAATAAATACAATTCAAAAATGGAAAAATCCTGTAGAAGATAGATTATTAGAATCAAATCAGCGTATCGAAGAAATTTGTGATAAGCTTGGATCAAATCAAATTAAAGATGTAAGGTTTTTGAAAGCTGAACTTGCA
>JAJFMG010000050.1 GCA_021772295.1 Chlamydiota bacterium
AAAAAGTTTGATCATGCTAAAGCTAAACTATCTGTTGGGATTCAGAAAATGGTTCGATCAGATGTTGCCTCATCTGGTGTGATGTTTTCGATCGATACCGAAACAGGGTTTCCAGATGTCGTTGTAATCAACGCATCTTATGGACTCGGAGAAAACATTGTGCAGGGCCTTGTAAATCCTGATGAGTATCTTGTCTATAAACCTCTAATGGGGAAAAAAGATATATTTCCAATTGTTGAAAAAACGCTTGGAAGCAAAGAGGAAAAGCTCATTTATGCGAAAAATAAACTTAAGAATATGTCTACCCCCCTAAATGAGCAAAGAGTCTTTGCTCTAAATGATGAGCAAATCTTAGAGCTTGCTAAATATGCAATTACAATTGAAAAGCATTATAAAATGCCCATGGATATGGAATTTGCAATCGATGGAATAAGCAAAGAAATCTACATTGTGCAAGCCAGACCTGAAACTGTTCAATCACAAAAAGATCGTGGGATATTTTTTTCCTATCATATCAAAGATAAGCCCAAACCTCTCTTGCAAGGAGTTGCAATTGGTGAGTCGGTGGTTGCTGGAACTGCGCAAGTGATTAAAAAAGTAGAAGATATTCGACACTTTAAAGAAGGCTCAATCTTAGTCACTACAATGACAGATCCTGATTGGGTTCCAATTATGAAAAAAGCGAAAGCGATAATTACTGAAAATGGAGGCAGAACATCGCACGCTGCCATTGTTTCAAGAGAGCTTGGCCTTCCAGCCATTGTGGGTACTGGAAATGCAACAGATGTTATTAAACATGAAAAAAACGTTACAGTATCTTGCGAGGAAGGAAATATCGGTTCAATTTATGAAGGCTTGCTTGAAATTGAGAGAACGGAAGTTGCGTTAAATACTCTTCCTAAAATTGATACAGATATCATGCTGAACTTAGCCTCACCGCAAGAAGCCTATCGATGGTGGAGACTACCGGTAAAAGGGATTGGATTAGCGCGTATAGAGTTTATTATTTCAGATTTGATTAGAGTGCATCCCCTAGCTTTAATTCATTTTGATAAAATTGAAAAAAAGAGCGTCAAAAACGAGATTGATTTTTTAACCAGTGGTTATAAAGACAAAACAGAATATTTTGTGGAAAAGCTCGCTTCTGGGATTGCTAAAATTGCATCGCTAAAATATCCAGAACCAGCAATTGTTCGAATGAGTGACTTTAAGACGAATGAATATGCAAATCTAATTGGTGGAGAAGAGTTTGAACCCAAAGAAGAAAATCCAATGTTAGGATTTAGAGGTGCATGTAGATATTACAGCGAGATTTATAAACCTGGTTTTTTACTTGAATGTCAGGCTGTGAAAAGAGCCCGTGATATCCTAGGCTTTGATAACATCAAAGTTATGATTCCGTTTTGTAGAACTTTAGAAGAGGCGGATAAAGTCCTTGAAATACTTACTCAAAATGGTCTTTCTAAAAACGAGGGTGTTGAAGTTTATATCATGTGTGAGATTCCCTCTAATGTGATCTTAGCAGATGAATTTGCTAAGAAATTTTCTGGTTTTTCTATCGGTTCAAATGATTTGACACAACTTGTACTTGGGGTGGATCGAGACTCCAAAGAATTAGCACATATCTTTGATGAAAGAAATGAAGCTGTTCAAAAAATAATTCGTCAGTTATTAGATGTTGCTCACAAAAACAAGTGCAAAGTTGGAATTTGTGGACAGGCCCCAAGTGATTATCCTGAATTTGCTGAGTTTTTGGTAAAAAATAAAATTGATTCGATATCCTTGAACCCAGATAGTGTGATAGGTATCATAGGACATCTTGGTAAAAATGGAACTTAAGATAAAAAAGCCTTTTTAGTTGAGAATATTGAAATAAACGAATATACTCCACGTCGATGGATCGGGAAAGCAGTCATACTTTTGGTAAATGGCGTAGTAGGTTATGGCCAATCCAAGCATTTGAGCTCAAAAAAATGCTTCCTCTCCTCTTTCTCAAATTTTTTGTCTCATTAAATTACGCAATTCTCACCTGTATGAAAGACACTTTGGTTGTAACTGCCAAAAACTCAGGTGCTGAAGTTATTCCTATTCTCAAAGGATGGATTGTATTGCCTGTTGCGATCATAGCAACGTTGATCTACACAAAATTAAGCAATGTTTTTAAGCAATCTACTCTTTACTACGGGACTATTTTATTTTTTATTTTTATCCTACTCTCCTACGCTTTTGTTCTGTATCCAAATATTGATTACTTTTCACCACATAGTAGTGCTGATTGGCTTCTTAATAAATTTGGTGTCAACTATCAGCATTGGATAGCAGTTTATAGAAATTGGGTGCATTCTCTTTTCTTTGTTACAGCAGAACTTTGGGCGCAGCTTGTAATTTTTATTTTATTTTGGGGCTTTACTAACCAGATTACATCTGTTGGTGAAGCTAAAAGATCCTATACTCTCTTTATAGCAGCCGGTGACTTAGCAACCCTTGCAGCAGGTCCACTTGTTCTTTATTACGCAAAAAAGTTTAGTGATTTAAGTTTTGTTTATACTCTGCAGCACTTAATCGGGTATGTAATCGTATTTGGTCTTATTATCATGGGTATTTTTAAATGGATGCATAAACACGTCCTTACCGATGAAAGACTTTGTAATCCTCTTGAAGTGCAAAAGCTTACTAAGAAAAAAACCAAGCTTTCTCTGTTTAAAGGGATAAAACACATTCTTTCTTCCAAATATCTGATCCATATTGCATTGATCGTAATTGGATGTGGTCTTGCGATCAATATGATCGAAGTGACATGGAAGGCGAATTTAAAAATTTTATATCCAAATTCTGCAGACTATCAAGCCTTCATTGCAAAACTTACATTTCTAATTGGGCTTGTTGCTTTGATTGTTGTTCTTTTTGCAGGTGGAAATTTCTTACGTAAATTTGGATGGCTTTTTAGTGCCCAGATAACGCCTATTGTTGTAGGTCTAACAGGCCTAACGTTTTTTATTCTTTCGTGGTATAAAGATTCACTTCCGTTTTTAAACGCATTTGGAATGAGCCCCCTTGTTATTGTTGTTTTATTTGGCGCATTTCAAAACATCATGAGTAAAGTGATGAAGTACTCCTTTTTTGACTCCACCAAAGAGATTGCCTATATCCCACTAGATTATGAGTCTAAGCTAAAAGGCAAGGCTGCAATTGATGTTGTGGGATCAAGACTTGGAAAATCAGGCTCTGCATGGATTCAAATAGCATTGATTGATCTTGTTGGTATGGGATCGATCTTAAATGTGACGCCCTATCTTTTCCCTATCGTATTTGGGATGGTAGTTGTCTGGATATATTCTACCAAGGTAATTCACAAAGAGCTTTCTAAACAAGAAGAGGAAGTACCGGAAGCAGTTTCTGTGTGAACTCATATTATGAAAAATACTCGAAATGTTCTTTCATAAGTATTTAACCAATCTGCATACGAACTAAAAAAATTATTTTTTTCCATAAGATGCATTGTCTATTGTAAGGCTGGCATTCTCGACTTGAATTTTCCAAATCTCGACGGTCCAATACCTATACACATTCTATGCTACTGATGTAGAATCCGATTTTTCAGTTACTATCGGTATATATTTGATTTTTGATTGAAAGGTTATTAGTATACAGAAAGCGGACAAAAACAAGGAATAGTTTGAATATTGTCATTTTTTGCTCGATTGGAGCAATTGCAGGTCTATTAGCAGGATTATTTGGTATAGGTGGTGGACTCGTAACAATTCCCCTTCTCATCTACGCTTTTGGCTATCTTAAGATCCAATCTGAGTCATTGATGCATCTCGTAATTGGTACTTCATTGTGCGCCATGATATTTAATACGGCATCGTCTTCGATATCCCACATTCGTAAAAAGGCCGTTTCCTTTCACTCACTTAAATTTGTACTTCCGGGTGTTGTAATTGGGGCTTTTTTAGGAGTAAACATAGCCAAGCATATTTCTTCAATTGCATTAGAGAAAATCTTTGGAACGTTTGAATGTCTGGTAGGGCTATATTATTTATCTGGATTCCATGTCGAAAGCAAGTCTCATATGCCAAGAGCTTTTGGAAGTCTTCTAATAGGTTTATTTTTTTCTAGCATTGCAGGAATCATGGGAATCGGAGGTGGAATGTTTTTTGTGCCTATTTTTCATTACTTCAAACTCCCCTTCAAAAATTCGATTGCAACAGCTTCTGTGATTAGCTTTTCAATTACTCTAACTGCAGCGCTTACATATTTATTCTCAGGAATTCAAGTTACAACTCATATATCGTTTACGTACTTGTATCTGCCAGCGTTTTTAACAATTGGTGTTACAACCGTTTTCTTTGCTCCAGTTGGCGCTCATTTAGCGCATGTTATCAATACAAAATTTCTTAAGAAAGCTTTTGGAGTACTTTTGATTGTTGCAGGTTTTACACTCATTAGCTAGTGGTTTTGAAAAAGTCTGTAATTCGGGTGAGATAAAATTGCCTTTCTTCTTTTGGAGGTGGTTCTGGATGATCTCTGTTATCTGTATTGGAAAGCTTTAAAAGGGAAAAATAATACCTCTTCACTAAATCTGGGTGCATTTGATTCATTTCTGTTATAAATGAATCGATCGCTTTTTTCGAAATGGATTTTTTGGGAATTTTCCAGTTTTTGATGTTTACAGTAGATAAACTTTCTTGAAGAAGGATTTTTTTAAGATGCATTAGATGAAAATCTTGGCTTTGGCAACATTTCATAATGATGTCATTTTGCTCAAGTTTAGGCGTTTCAAAAACTTGTCCAGATAGATTCTTAGGATTTATAGAAAATTTATGAATAAAATCAGAAAGAATAAGCGTTTGCAATCGAGAGCATTTAATAGGATGGTTTTTTTCACTCGATTGATCCTCTTTTGGGACAAATAGCCTGCTTGCTTTGGAGGCAGAGTCTGTTAAGTCTTTTGTCATAATAAACTTTTAAAGGTAAAAAAATTCAATATGCAGCCATAAAGGCGGAGACCTTAACAAACTCTTAACATTCAACTCAAGAAGTTATACCGCAGTTTTATTTGTTTTTTGCGGTGAAATATTTTCTTTGCAATGCGTTTCTCTTAGCAAGGCAACAGAGAACAATGAGATCACAAATCCAACAATTAAAACAGAAAAAGCCATAAAGAAATTGGAACTGGAATAGATATGCATTTTATTTACAATTTTACCATCCCAATAAAGATCTAGAAGAGATCCAGATATGGGATGAGAAAGGCCTGCAAGACCCATAATGATAACAGCTGCAATACCCATTGAAGTTCCCGTTAAATGGGATGGGTTGGATTCACTGACAACAGGGTATCCGATCACTTGTGAGCTTGTTACAACGCCTAGTAAGAAAAAGAGCACTATCAGTAAGTTAAAGCTACCTATTGGAGCAAAAAGGATCGCAAAAAATGTAATAAGGGATAGAAATATTCCAAGAAGCATAATAGGTTTCCTTTTTCCCATTTTATCAGAAATAAAACCTGCAATTGGAGATCCAACAATGGAACCCATTGCAATCATACTTACTACAAATGATGCAGAAATAAGTGAAAATCCGTGAATCTGTGTTAAAAATAAACTTCCATATGCAGCGCCAATGACCATAAGAGGAAGATTCATAAGGCCTGTATATAGACCAGCAAAAAGTGTTTGCGTATTTTTAAGAGAAACAACTAAATCTTTCGTGAAAGATCCAGTTTGAATATTTGTTGGATGTACTGTTTTTTTCTCTGGGGAATCTCTTACAAAGAGAAAAATCAGAATAAAAATAGCTCCTCCAATACCAGCATCGATCAGCATTGCATTTCTCCAAGTAAAATGCTCAGCAAGTAGTGAAAACGGAGTTTGCGCAAGAACGCCTCCGAGCATTCCAACTGTGATTACAACACCAATCACAAAAGCCCTTTTTTTAAGGGGAAACCATCTTGCGATTAAGATCATGCAAGACAAGAAGCAAAAGCCATTTCCAACTCCAGAAAAGAAATGGAAAATACTCGCAACCTGGAGAGAGTTTGCCATGGCAAATCCAACAGTCCCGATAATACATAGCACCATGGCAAAAAGAATAATTCTTCGAGTTGAAAAGCGATCAAGTAAAATGCCAGCGGGAATTAAAAAAATCACATCTGCCAAGAAATAGGTACTAGAAAGAAATCCGAATTCAGTAGCGTTAATTGATAAATCTTTCATGAGCATTGGAGAAATTGCATTCATCATGTGCATTTGCATCAACTCATATGCAAAAAAAAGACCGGCGCATAAACATACAATCCATGCCATTACTGGATTAATATTTCTTGTTTCCATTTTTACTCCAAATCTGTTGCATTTATGATCGTGCATTTTCTTTGAAAAGTGACTTTGACTTTTCAATTTCAAAATCAAAGTGGTATCTACATAAAGATACGTATGTGTCATTACCACCGATGTGCACTTGATTTCCAAAAATAACAGCGTTACTATTTTCATCTAAGCGAAGATTCATAGTCGCCTTTTTTCCGCAGTGACAAATTGTTTTAATCTCGATGAGTTCATCAGCCCAAGATAGTAAGTATTTAGAACCTTCAAAGGGCTCACCTAAAAAATCAGAGCGCAAACCATAGCATAAAACAGGTAGATTGAGTTTAGTTGTGACAGCAACTAACGCTTCAATATGTTTCTTTTTTAAAAAATGAGCTTCGTCGATTAAGATACATCTTAAATTTTGTATTTGCTCTTTTTTGATTTCTAATAAGTCAAAAAACCTTGTTTCTTCATTAAAAAGAATAGCATCTTGACTAAGACCTATCCTAGAAGTGATTTTTGGATCGCCGTAGCGAACATCAAACTTTGGACAAAATAGAAGCGTTTCCATTCCTCTTTCAATATAATTGTAACTCGATTGTAAAAGTGTAGTACTTTTTCCAGCGTTCATTGCAGAGTAGTAGAAGTATAACTTTGACATTTGTCCTCCATATTAGGATGTCATCTGCAAAAGATATATCGCACAACTTTAAAATTAAAGGCAATGACTTCAGAAATAATTAGGGAAATGCTCTTGAAAACAGCATTGAAAACTATTTTTAAAAACTATCATTTTTTCTTGCGAAGCGGCACATAATCAGGATGCCACATGGTAGCTTTAATTCTCTCTTCAACTTTATCCAAAATTACATCAGTAACTTTTTCTGCAATGGCAACTTTTGCAACTGAGAGTGCAATTTGGAAGCTTAGCTCTCGTAGAGTTGCAATGTTTGGAAAAATGGATCGTTTCAGATCTGATAGTATAGGTGAGTATTGGCTGAGTACTTCAGTAGCTTTTAAAAACATGGAATCTGTAACTTTTGAAGCTTTTACAGCAACAACAGCCAGTCCGATTCCAGGGTAAATGTAGACATTATTACACTGACCTATGTGATGCGTTTTTCCATTGTAGACAACAGGTTTAAATGGACTGCCAGTTGCAATGATTGCAGATCCTCTTGTTGCATCTAAAATATCAGTTGGGGTTGCTTCTGCTTTCGAAGTAGGATTGGAAAGAGGCAGAATAATTGGATGATCAGAATATTTAGTCATTTCAGAGAGCACATCCTTAGAGAATGCATTTGCTTGCGCTGATGCACCAATTAGGATTGTAGCTTTTGCATGCTTGATTGTATCAAGCAGTGAAATTTTTTCAGAATGAATATCCCATAGGTTAATTTTCTCCTTAGGTTGCGCGTATTTTTTTTGCGCTTCTCGAATGAAACTCATTCCTGTATGGATCAATCCTGGAACATCGATTATGTAGATTTTTTCTAGTGCATCTTTTTCGCAGAGTCCTTCTTTAATGAGTGCTAGCCGTAAATAGTTGGCAATTCCAATACCTGCAGATCCCCCACCAAAAAGTACAACTCTTTGGTCTGTAAGCTTTTCTTTTTTTGCCTTAATAGCTGACATAATAGCTGACATTGCAGTAGCCGCAGTTCC
>JAJFMG010000006.1 GCA_021772295.1 Chlamydiota bacterium
TGCGTCCCCGAATTTTTGAATATTTTTGCAACTAATCGACGATTTTACATCTCAAGTAGTCTACCTATCTCACTTCAAATGCGATCCATTCTTTCTCAATATTTTCAAAATGAAATAGATCTTCAGCCTAATTTTTTTTCATTTGATCTCAATGAAGACAGTAGAGAAAAAATTTCTCAGATTCTTTCGAATCCAATCATAAGAGCAAATAAAAAAATTCTGATTTCTATGGGATCGAAATGGATAAATAAAGTGCCATCATTTGCGATGATTAAAACTATTCTTACTTCTTGGTCACAAAAAGAAGACCTTTCTTTTCTTTTTCTTTGGGGATCTGAAACAGAGAGACAAGATGCTAATGCTTTAATGGCAACTTTTCCAAAAAATAGTGTTTCTATTGGACATTTATCTATTCCAGTCGTTCATTCTCTTATCCAAAAGATGCATGGAGTGATTGCATCTGATTCGAGTATATTACATGTAGTTGCTTTAACAGATACTCCAAGTCTTTCTTTATTTGGACCAAGTTCCCCTCTAGTGTATAAGCCAAGAGGTGATAAACATCATTTTTTTCAAGGTAGATGCCCCTACGGGAAGAAGTTTATCAAGCGATGTCCAAATCTTAGAACTTGTAAAACAGGGGCTTGTTTAAAGGATATCAAAGAAGCCGAGTTGCAAGATACGTTATCGGTTTTTTCAAACTCACTTACATCGAGCTCGCACTAATTAGTTTTGGAAAATCAATATTTGCTTGCACAAGATCAATTGCTTCTTGCACTTTCTCATGATCTTCTGCTTTAATTTTTGCAGTAAAAGAAGTGATTTTTTCCATTACTTTAAAGCTGCTAAGGGGAGTATAAAGCATTGGAATATCTGCTTTTTTGAGTGATTTCATAATGGATGGATTTGGATGCATATCTCCTGTTAAAATCATGCCTGTTCTCAGAGATTGATCTGCTTCCCAATTTTTTTCGATGGTAGCTAGAATAATATCTTCTCTATTTGCAGGTGTAATAATGAGTTGTTCAGGAAGGATTAACTTTAGGTAATTGGTAACAGAGGTTGCAACAAGACGAATTTTCTTAAAGTGTCTTAGGTGATGGTCTTGACCTGTTAACAAAGTGGTGTTAAAAAGTGATTCAAAATCCCTAAATGATGGATTACTCAAAAAAGGATCAAAGGGTACACATCCCAAAATTGGGATATTCCATCTCTTTAGAGCTTTTCCCATATAGTTTAGGATCATATCTCTTTTACTTGGAAGGACTCGATTCAAGATAACCCCTGCAATGTTCACTCCAAGGGAATCACACATTTGCTTATTAAGAGACAATGCATCAAACGATGATCCAAGTCCACCTGAGGCTACAAGAATAATATCAGTATCAAGAAGCCTTGCCACCTGCGCATTATTTAAATTAATAATAGAGCCAACTCCTACATGTCCAGTGCCTTCAATGACAGCGACATCAGATGTATTACATATATTTGCAAAGGAGGATTGGATGTTTCTTGCAAGTTTATTTTCATCAATTTTTCCATCGAGATAGTCTCTTGTAAAGCCGCGAGGAAATAGGACAGGACTCATAGAGCTATAGTCAGCTTCAATCTTAAATCTGTCCTTAAAAAGAAGGACATCTTTGTCAACTTTTAGGCCAGTAACCTCAACATGTTCCTGACCAATTGGTTTCATATAACTTACTTTTCCAAAGTGGTTATGGAGTCCTGCAACAAGACCCAAACTCATGGTTGTTTTGCCAACATGTTGACCTGTCGAGGCAATAAAAAAAGCTCTTTTTTTCATCTAGATAGTTCTTCTGTAATATCTTTTTTGAGTATATGAGCTATGACTTTTTTTGTATCGGGAAAGATCTTATTATTAGCCATCGAGAGTACCTCATCAAAGGTAAACCACTTAAATAGAGGATTTTTTTTAAGCAAAGATGTAAGCAAGTTTTTATGACTTTGTTTAGAAATTCCTAGCGGTTTTGCTATATAGATAAAATCAATATGCTGATGTTCTTTTTCAATTTTACTCTCTGGAATGTTTTCTACGAGGCAAAGATAGGGTCTTTGCATGGTAGTAGCATTTTTTTCAGAAATATAGATATTTTCATCAGAGAGAATCTCGATCTCTAATCCGGTTTCTTCCTTGACTTCTCGAATTGCTGTATCGATTGGCGATTCATTTTCTTCTACGTGGCCACCTGGGGGAAGCCATTTATTAAACTTAGGATGCTCAATAAGAAGTGTCTTTCCTTGATGAAAGAGGTAAACAGTTGCTGTAAAGTGCTTTTGCATAAAAGATCTCCATTTCAAATAGATTGAAACGGAAAATTGGTTTTGTCGCAAGAGCAAATATCAGGTTATGATGCGCCTTTTATTCTTAGGTATTCTCTTTGTATAGCAAGAGGAATACCAGCTTTTATAGGGTTACTTCCTGTTACCACTTGGATTCCCTCTTCAGCTAAGCTTTCTAACATACTCACAGCTGTGGATTTTGCCTTTTTGGAAATTAGATCTGGAACAAGATTAATATTTAAACTTGAAATTTTTGGTTCAATCTCAGTTGCTGACAAATCGGTAAGGCTTTTTAAACATGACTCGCGAAGATGTGTAATACTCTCGGTTGTAGTATTCATCTGAGTTGTAAATTGCCCAATTTGGCTAGCAGTAAATGCATGTAATGCATTTGCTTTTCGTATAATGGTGTTATTCGAATTTGCTGTCTGAGAGTTACATGCGGCTGAAATCTCTTCAATTGTGCGATAGATAGTATTTTTAAAAGCTGAAAGATCTTTTCCATTTGAGCAGGTATTAATCGATTCAAGATTTTTCAATAATTCACGTTCATCCAGGGCAGTAGGGTTCGGCGTATTTTTAGGTCTAGAAGCATTTTTGACGTATGCGACGCAAGCATTATATTCGCTTGTAACTTTTTTTCTATTTGTAGCTGTATCGTTTGCTAGTTGGGATCTCTTAGCCCTAATAAAGGACGAAAGGGATGATGCTTCGTCATTTAGAGTAAGAGAGCTTAACATCTCTAATGTAGCATTATTTTCTTGGATAGTAGTTAAAGAGTTTTCCATTGCAGTTACATGAGGTTTAATTTGCGGTGATAATCCAGCTCTTTCAAAATATTCTGAAGCATCTTCTAAAGATACCTTTATTCTACGGATAAGTGGGTCTAGTGGATCAAGGTTGTTTGTATTTGCAATGTTTATTATTTCATCGCAGCTCTTTTTAATAGTTTTAAGAGGCTCATTGGTATTAGTTGTAATATCATTAGAGACTATGGATCTTTCAAGATCATTCAAAAGAGTTGAAAATGCGTATAGTCGTTGAATAAAAGGACCAATTTTTTCTCTTAAGGTGTTTCTAAGATTATTATCGAAATCGTTGGTAGTACTTTCAGTTGTAGTAATTGCTGTTTGTAACTTCGCAGTTTCGTTGATAAGATTTTTGATCAAATTTGGATTGTCAGATGAGTTTTCAAGGGACTGCTTCCAAGATTCGAATAGATTTCTTGGCTGATCATTTTCATCGAAATAGAGCATATGTGTTAAATCTTGTAATTGTTGCTCAGCAATTCGAATTTCTTGGCTAACACCTCCTGTGAGGATGTCATCTACAACGTCTCCGACGTTTTGTTTTAGAATAAGATGGAGGTAACGTTTTACTAAACTCTCCTTGTTTGTAAGATCTTGTCTATGGGCAATAAGCGCTGCACCTGTTTTAGGCTCAATGCGTGTTGTCATTATCTTATTTATCAGAGATAAAATATTGGCATACTGCTCTTGCAGTTCTCGAGGGTCATCGATTAGCTTTGAATAAATATTTAAAATAAGGTCAACGGAAGTATCAATACCACCAGGTAATACAGCGCCTTCCGCAGTAGATTTAAGAGAATTTAAAATACCACTTTTCCCTTCGAAGTGATTGCGCATTTCAGTGCGAGTTTGATTTCTGCCATTTTCGATGATTTCTGTAAAAGACTTAACAAGAGCTTGTACATCTCGCTTCTCCTGCTTGAGATTATTATTATTATTATTTCCAACCGTCTTTTCTCCATCAATCATTGTCTCAAAGGCAAGTTTTAGTACTTTCCCAATTTCCTCGTAGATTGCAAGAGTGAGTTCTGAGTCATCTTGCAAAGATACCTGCGCGGACTCAGAGATTTTTTCGATGGTGCTTTCAAGAATCCAGCTTGCAGCATACCGGACAATACGATGACTGATTTTTTCAAAGACCCAAGTAATGCCCTGAGGTATTAACCCAGTTGCTGCAATAATGTAAGCTATGCCCTGCTTGGATTTTTTTACGATAGCAGATGGCTCCATTCCATATGGTGTTCTTTCAGCCCATTCAAAAACATTAAAAAAATCACCTACTTTGCTTGCAAAATTAAATGGTGGAATATCATCACTTAAACAGCGAGCTGTGGCTTTGTAGATCTCTGCTTGAGTGAGACCATCATTATATTCGGGTGATAGCATTCTTCTTGTAAGCTCAGTGTCTTGAGAAGATCCGAGAGGGCCTTTACTTTCACCATATGCTTGTTGCGCTTTTGCGAATGCGCTAAGATATCCCTCAACAGCTCTTAATGGAGTTGTAATACTTGAATCAGAACTTCGAGAAGCACTCTTAAGTTCTTCTCTAATATTTCCCAACAATCCATCTGCAGTGTGATCTACAAAAAAATCTGTGATTTTCCAAACAACGGGAAGAAGAGTTCTTGCAAGAATCCATCTATGCCAACGTAGATCTGATTTGTTCCAAAGCGCATCGGTCATGCCTTTGTAAAAAGTACCTTCTTTATCATTGGAATTCTCAACTGCGTTGCAGATATCATAGTAGGTATAGTCTGTTGAATCACAGCCGCAAATATATTCATATACAGAGTAAAAAACAGCCTTCATTTTGCTATTTAGTTTTAGCTTTGTTTGTTCTTGATTGACTCTTTCAGTAGGTGTTCCAGTGATTTCATCTCTTGCGTCTTGTTGGATTTTTCGAGTTTCTCTGAGTTGGTTTGTTATCTCGACAAAATTATCGATGTCTACATCACGCGCTAAATTAACAAGAGTTACCTCTGCTAAGGCTGGATCTAAGGCATTTAATTGCTCAGAAAGACCCACACTTGGATTAAGAACATGCGCTGGGTTCTCAAATTGTAGATTATCTATGTTTTCATAGAAACTGAGATAGGGAGTATATCTATTGCTATCAAGGGTAATGAGGCTTGAAAACATCGCGTTTGCACTTGATGTATCGACTTGATTTCTAAGATTTTCATTTAAATCAGTTTGTACAGAGCTTTGAACTGCATCTACAAAAGCTTGTTTAGTATTACTTGCGTCGTCAGCTAAATGGTTTTCTGCCCAATAAAGTTTGAAAAGAGAGTCTTCTGGTGAGTCAGAATATGGAAATGCAATTCCATTTAAGTAGGGTAGGTTATCTCTTGATAAATCTAACATTGAATTAACAATTCTTGTAATTGCTGTTAGATCACCACTTTCAATCGCAGTATGAATTTGAGAAACAAGTGCATTAAAAGCATTTCTAAGCGCTGGTGGGACATCAGGCGATTGAGTTATGTAAGTATTCACATAATCAATTATCGGTATAAGTGAAAATCCAGCAAATTGAGTAAAAGCTTGTCCCGAATAATTTTGTACTGCTTGCAATCCAATAGATAAAAGCGATGTAAATTGCCCTTGTTCATTCGTAGTGTTTTCAGTAGAGCCACCACTTAGTAAGCCTATTCCTGCATTTATTACAGTACTGATCATGCCAGGTTGATTAGCTTCTTCGGATGGAGATGGCGCAAGATCTGTCGTTTCAGCTCTGTTTTCTCTTGCCCTGTTTGTAGTTTCGTCCCTTCTTCTTCCAGGCCCTAATAGGCGTTGAACTCCATTGCCTAATAAATTGGAGGCTTTGTCTTTTGTGGCATCTAATAAATCGTTGGCTTTGTTATTTGCAGCTGTTTGTGCGCTCAATCCTAAGCGAAATGGGAGGCCCTCTTCACGTGCAATTATCATTAGGAAGTTATCTAAAACAGCAGGGTCGATGGTTGCATTCTCTAAACAAGCACTTAGATAATCTGCTAACCCAGGATTTCGATTCTGATTTAGAAGTTCTTCGAGAAGGGGATTAGTTTCTTCCGCTGAAGCGTTGTTTGTTATCAGGGTTTTTAGAGTTGATACTTTATGATGTAGAATAGCTCCATCTGTTGTAGGTCCATTTAAAGCGCTATCGGCTTTAATCGCTACGAATTCGCTTATGGCGTTGGTAATACAGTTGTTTCTAAAAAAGTTTATGACTTTGTCACTATATCTATAAGCCAGCAATGTAGTCAAAGGGGAAGTAGAAAGCAATACGCCTCCTATTGCGTAACATGCAGGTACCACATTTCCTGTTGCAACTATTGAAGTTGTTAAAGTCGTGGTAGCAATTGCACCAATCATTTTGTAATCAATTGGTCTTTGTGGCGAACAACGATCTTGTAGATCTCCATTGTTTATTGCTTCAGAGTCTTGGGATAGTTCAGATGAAGTATCGAAGAAAACATCACTTTCCTCAGATTCAGATGAAGCATCAAAGAAAATATCATCGTCCCCTGATAAAGAGGGTGAGGTTTCGATATTACCAAGATCACTGCTATTCGAAATGACTTCATTTACAATAGGATCAGTTAAATTGTGTTTTAAACCTTCTTGAGTGTGATGAGCTTCTGTAGAACCAGCTGT
>JAJFMG010000051.1 GCA_021772295.1 Chlamydiota bacterium
TTAATATCTTGATAATTAATTGCTTAGGAAAAATAAGCTTGCTAATATCATACAAACTTTGTATGATCCTTGAAGCTTAAAGGTACATAAAGAGGTTAAGAGTGAATCAGAAATGGAAATCAGTATTAATGTTTGGGCCTCCTGGTTCTGGTAAAGGAACGCAGGGCAAACTTCTTTGTATGGCTGGAAACCACTATCATTTTTCGTCAGGCGATATGTTCAGAAGCTTGGATCCAGAGTCTAAAGAAGGTAAACTTTTTTTTAGCTATATGAAACAAGGCAAACTGGGTCCTGATAATCTCACTATTGATATTTGGAAAAACTATATTGATAAGCAGATTGCAGATGGTAAATATCACCCAGATCAACAACTTCTTTTTTTAGATGGGATTCCAAGAACTAAATTTCAAGCTGAAATGATGGAGGACTTTATTGCAGTAAAAAAAATTATTTTACTCGAAATTCCAAATGAGGACATTTTAGTAGATAGAATTTTAAAACGCGCTCATAAAGAGGGACGTGAAGATGATGCTAAAGAAGAAGTAATTCGAGAAAGACTTTCTATCTATCATAAACAAACCAAATCTGTATTGGATCATTTTGATTCAAATTTAGTTTGTAAAGTCAATGGGGATCAAAAACAAATTCAAGTCTTAAAAAGTATTTTGAATGATCTTTCTAACGAACTAGTTTAATTTGAATTAATTTGTGTTAATTGATTAATAACAATTAAGCGTTTATAATTAATGTGAAATCATTAATAAAAGATGTTTAATTGTTATGAGCTCTGTTCAAAATATTTTTGACTACACTAGAAGCGTTACAGATTGCGGATGGAGAAGTTACACTCCGGAATACGCTCTTGGGAATCCCTACTTTTCTGAAAAAGTAACGCAAGTTTCTAAAGAGTATTTAGCGGCAGTTAAAAGTCCCTCAAAACCTACAGATCTAGAATTTGCAGTATTTGCAATTGATTTAATCCAGGTGGTCAAAAAAGGATATAAGTTTGTTCCAAGCGCGCAGGTGATCCTGGCTCAAGCTGTAAATGCAGTGTTTGTTTCGATGATGAGTTTTGTATGCGCATATGAAAATTACCAAGATATTCGAAGGGCGCAAGCAATAGGTGACACTCAGGGAGAAAACATCGCAAAAGCATCATTTACTCTTAACTCAATTGCATTTGGGACAGAGGCATCTTATTTCCCAATGTTAGCCCTTGGAGCAAGTGACGCTGGTAAATACTTTTCCCTTCATCCAGTAGCTACAGCTCTTTTTGCAAATTGTATCGCAATAGCAACTCTTCCTCTTTATGTATTCAAAACGATTTGGAATATAAAAGACTACGAGAAAGCTAGCACATTCTCAACTGAATTACATGCAATTTTAGATGAGGCTGAAAGTGTCACAGAAAGATTAACAGGCGCTCTTGAATATTTATTTGAGAAGTTGACTCTTACTGATAAGGATTTTGAAAAGGCATGCCAAAAGGGAGTGAATAATCCAGTCGATCAAACGGATTTATCTTTGTTTGATTTGAAGGATGAAAGAAGAGAAACAATAAGAGAGTTTTTAAGAAATAATAATATCTGCTACCAAAATCCAGATCGAGAAAGAATCTTAAATGGGATTTTAGAGGAGGTTTCTAAAGCTACTAAACTAAAAGAAAAGGAGCTTAAAAGGCTTGTTGGCAGTGATGGTTTAGCTATGATCTCATATGAAAAGAATCAAGCTTTGTTTGATAATTTACATTTTCTTCTTGGGGTTGGTTCTGTAAAAGCAAAAGTAGAGCCAGTTGTTCGTGGAATCCTAAATGAAATTTTGCGAGAGAATCAAATTATCAAAATTAAAAAAGCGGGTTATATTGCAGCTGGAGCAACGGGTATTGTTTTAACAATTTTAAGTCTATTCCATTTTGGATCTTTCCCAATGGCAGCTGTTGGTATGAGTTTGACACTGCTAGCGCTAGATATGCATTCTTTATATCGCAGCTATGCAACTAAAGATGAAGATTTCTTGAAAAGCATTGCAATGTTTGTCGCAACAATTTTTGTCTTAGGTGTTGCTGCAAGCTCTCTTGTTTTATCGCCTCATATTGTGGGCGCAATTGTCTGCGTTGCAATACTTATTTCGTGGACAGCTGCAAGAATGAGATATCAAATCACAGCAGAATAATCTTTTCCAAAAAGATTCTTTTTCATACCGTGCAGATATGGAAAATTTCAAAGATGCACTACGTTATTTTTTATCTTATATAAGCTCAGAAAAAGGACTATCTCTCAATACGATACAGGCTTATCAAGGGGACCTTGAAGCTTTTCTTGCTTTTTGTGAAAAACAATCGATTAAAAACGTGAGTCACACCCGCGAAGAAGATCTCATAGCTTTCTTTTCAACGCTTAAAAAAAAGGGTATTGCGAATAGCACTTTGCATCGGAAACTTATTAGTATAAAGGTGTTCTTTCGTTTTATCCGTATGGAAACATCTCTAAAAAAAGATATCACTCTTTTTTTAGAGATGCCTAAACTAGAAAAGAAAATTCCTGATTTATTAACTATTCAGGAAGTAGATTTACTTCTAAAAGTTCCTGATATCCGAACTCGAATTGGCGCTCGAGATACAGCTATTTTAGAAGTTCTATATGCAACCGGAATTCGTGTTTCAGAGTTATGTTCTATGGATATAGCGCATATAGATGATCAAAAAATCAAAGTAATTGGAAAAGGCAACAAAGAGCGTATGGTTCCCATATTGCCAAGTGTAATTGATTCTATTGATTATTATCTGACTAAGTGCAGAGTGAATTGCGATAATAAGGCGCTTTTTGTAGGAAAATTTGGATCAAGGCTTTCTCGCATAGATGTATGGAAAAGAATCAAATTTTATGTAAAACAAATTAGCTCTGATAAAAACATCTCTCCCCACAGTCTAAGGCATGCCTTCGCAACGCATTTGCTTCATGGTGGGGCTGATTTAAGAGTAATTCAAGAGATGCTAGGTCATAGCGATATTTCTACAACAGATCGATATACGCATATGAATGATAATGCAATGATAGCAAGTTTCAATAAGTGCCATCCAAGACCTTAAGACTGTTTTTCTGAAGTAGTTTTTCCGCAAAAGGATAGCTTTTTTTGGGAAGTAGTGTTCCTGTTGCATAGGCGAGATTTGCAAGAGAGACATACCAGCTTTTTTTTGCATCCGCAAGCTGCGATCTTGCGTCTGCAACAAGTGCTTGTGATTGAATCAGCTCTACAATCGTACCTGTTCCCACTCGATATGTTTGTAAGTTGAGTTTAAAGTCCTCTTCGGCAGAGGCTAGGAATTCACGAGCATATTCGATTGATTCGCGAGCGTAGATAGTATCATTTTTGTAATTGGTAACTTCATGGTAGATACTTAACCTTTTTTGCTCGAGGTCCGCTTTTGCAACGCCTAACTTAGATTTAGCAAGTTTAATACCGTTGGTTAAAAAAAAACCCTGGA
>JAJFMG010000052.1 GCA_021772295.1 Chlamydiota bacterium
CCGTAGGAATACTTGTTCCTACGTGATGAAAAGCCTCGAAAGTTGTTGGTGAAATCCCAACACATGAATCGTTAGCAGAACTGCTTGGCTAACGTATTTATCCTGTCATAGGTAGATTTGGATAGATTTTTAGAAGCGGTATAAATAATAACACCAACTAAATAATTCAATTTACATACAAAATTGTTTTACGTATGATTCTCATCAAAATAATAAAACAAGAGATTCTATGGCAGCAACTTTAGATACAGATTATTCACCAACACTTGGTATTTGGAGTAATGTTCCATTTATAAATCTAAGTCTGCTAGGAAATCTAGCTGAGGCCATGGACATAAAACCTGCTTCTTCTACGTCTGATGACAAAGAAGCCATAAGTTATTTTTCTCGTAAAATTGAAAGGTTACATGAAAAATGCATGCAGCAGTTCATCGAAAATCACAAGAAATACATCGAGCAGAAAAAAAAGGAAGGCAATACACGAATTAATGACAATAGGATTATCTATTTACCTCACGGAAACTACCCTATGCTTACGAATGCAATGCTTGAAGCTATTTCACCAGATCCGAGTGCTGTGTTAATAATTATGGGTAAGTCAAGACATTTTAATGTGGTTTTTCCTGATGCATTTGATCATTTTCCTAATCTAATTGCATTTACTGATCAAAGTCAATTTAATGTTCTAAACAGAACTTTTCAACTTGAAAATACAACAGATGAAAAAAAATCATCAGCTTTTCCCATAGTAAAAATTAACAGTGATATTATATTAACTCCACAAACTACTGGTACAGAATACCTATATTTCAATGATGATAATCCCTTTTCTAATGTAGCAGCAGATGAGAAGCCTCAAGAAAGAGATTTTCTAGCAACACGTTTAGATACAGATTATTCGGCAACCTTTGATATTTGGGGAGGTTTTGATACTTCACCTAATGCGGAAACAATTAGAGAACATAGGGTTATGCTAAACACTCTAGCAAAGGTCCTTGGAATAAAAGATGCTTCTGATTACAAAAATGATATAGATGTGATCTATTACTACTATCGTGAAATTAAAAAAATACATGAAAGCTGCTTGCCAATATTCAAAAAAAGACACATTGACCACATCAAAAAAGTGGAAAAAGATAATGAATTTCATGACCCTAGAATTCTGAAGTTACCTCACGGAAACTACCCTATTCTTACGAATGCAATGCTTAAAGCTATTTCACCAAATCCAGAAGCTGTGTTTTTAATTAGAGGTATTAAAAAACGTTTTAAAGTGATTTTTCCTAATATATTTGCTCATTTTCCTAATCTAATTGCATTTACTGATCAAAGTCAATTTAATTCTGAGAGAAGACTTTATGAAGATATATATTATGAAAATAAATTTGTAAAGGTTCACATTACAAAAATTCTCGGTGATATTATATTAGCTCCACAAAAAACTGGGCCAGAGTACCTATTTTTGACTAATGGTACCCCCTTTTCACCTGAATTAGCAGAGCAAATCCTTCATGAAGGTATGTATCCTGAAAAAGTTGATGACAAAGAACTTTGTGATGAGAACGCTCCATCTGCAGATGACGAAAATCCTATTGCTGTAATTGATTGCTCTAACTCTAATATTTCAGGTTCTAGCGAACAAGACCCCAATAGCGACAATCTTAGTGATGAAAACGCTCATTTTGGAGATAGTGTTTCAGATTCTCATGAAAGTGCTTTTTTAAGTGATTTGAGTAACTCAACATTCCAGGGAGCTCATATTAGATTCCCCACTGGTGATTCTTTGATTAGTGCTGACTTAACTGAAGAAAACCAACCTACAAGTTCAGCTAATCATGAAGCAGCCCCTCCAGCATATTTAGAAGTTGAAAGCCCTCCTGCGTACCAAGAATAGCAAGCTCATCTGAAACAGTAAAAAAGCCAATTACTCTATTCCTAGCATTTTAGTTGGGTCTACAATCTCATCAAACTTCTCACTCGATAACAAATTAAGCTCTATCGCAGCTTCTTTTAAAGAAAGGTCCTTCGAGTAGGCAAGCTTTACAATTTTAGAGGCGCTATCGTAACCGATTTCTCGATTAAGCGCTGTTGCAAGCATAAGAGAGTTATGTAAATTTTGAGTAATTCTTTTGTGATTTGGTAAAATGCCGATAAGGCATTTTTTCGTAAAGTTTGTAGCGCTATCAGATACGAGTTGAACTGATTGTAAGAGGTTATAAATCATCATAGGTCTATATACATTTAACTCAAAATGTCCTTGCGCACCTGCGAATCCAATTGCAGCGTCATTACCCATCACTTGAATTGCAACCATTGTCATAGACTCTGATTGAGTAGGATTTACTTTTCCTGGCATAATGGAGGATCCTGGCTCATTACTTGGAATAAGAATCTCACCTATCCCACATCTGGGCCCAGATGTTAAAAGTCTAATATCATTTGCAATTTTATGCATAGATGTCGCTACCCTTCGAAGAGCTGAGCTCATTTCTACAATCGCATCAGAGGCTGCTAGAGCTTCGAATTTATTAGGAGCTGATACAAAGGGATAACCTGTAAGCTCAGCAATTTTTTGAGAAACGTTTTTAGCAAACCCTTTCGGAGTATTAATTCCAGTACCAACCGCCGTTCCACCAAGAGCTATTTCTCCTAAATGTTTAAGCGCATTTTTTATTGTTTGAATACCATGTGAAATTTGTGAAGCATAGCCGGAAAACTCTTGCCCAAGTGTTACAGGCGTTGCATCCATCATATGTGTTCTTCCAATCTTCACAATCTTCATAAACTCTTGCGCCTTCTTGGAAAGCTCGCTTTCAAAAAGTGATAGAGAAGGGATTAACTCTTTTTCAATTTTGAGATATGCTGCAATATGCATTGCAGTTGGAAATGTGTCATTTGAAGATTGTGAACAATTTACATCATCATTTGGATGAATCGGATCTTTCGATCCAAGATTTCCTCCAGATAGTTTAATCGCATAATTTGAGATCACCTCGTTGACATTCATATTTGATTGTGTACCAGAACCTGTTTGCCAAACGCTTAGTGGAAAATGAGCATCTAATCCTCCTGATAAAATTGCATCGCAAGCTTGTACAATAAGATCTTTTTTAGAGACTTCTAAAACACCAAGATCACAATTCACAATAGCTGCAGCTTTTTTGATAAACCCAAATGCGTGAATGATTTCAAGGGGCATTTTTTCAGATCCAATCGGAAAATTATCAAGAGATCGTTGTGTTTGCGCTCCATAATATGCATCCTCGGGAACTTCTACCTCTCCGAGAGAATCTTTTTCTTTTCGCATGAAAATGCCCTTACTAAATCATAAATGAATGTGCTAAATATACAATTTAGAAATACTAGATAAATTATTTATAATCAAAAAAAAACGTAAATTCTGATTAATCTATCTTGACAGGATGAACAGCGTTTTGATTGCGACAAAATGTCTCTCTAATTCCAAATAGAGCAATTAACAAAGAAATCAAAAAGCATATTGGAATAAATATTAAACCTGCCTGATAAGAATCTACAGTATAGGATGATCCAACAGTATTTGCTTTTATAACACCTGTTACAATCAATGGTATAATTGCTGCAATACTCATAATTCCCATGTTATTTAAGCCAAGTGCCGTAGCGGATAATTCTTTTGGGGTGTTTTCAGTCATCATCGCAAAAGAAAGATTTTGACCAGAACCTGCAATTCCAATTAGAAAAAATAGACTCCCTAAATAAATCGGGTTAATCGAACTTGTGAATATAATAAATGGAGAGGCAAGCACACCTACGGCGCCTGAAAAAAGAATAAAGGGTTTTCGAGTGCGATAATAATCTGATAACTTACCAAACAAAGGTCCACCAATGGCAAGTCCAATCCAAATCATAGAAATTACAGTTGCAGATTCCCCCCTTTCCATTCCCTTTGATTCTAAATAACTCACTCCCCAATATGCACCTAAAATTGGAAGGCTTACATATACACTTCCGGCATACGTAAGAATCATCCAGACTTCTTTTTTTTTCAGTAGTCCCTTGATATCTTGTATTAAACTTCTTTGAGGACTGATAAATTTAATTTTTCCTTTAGGAAGAGGTTTTTCTTTTAAAAAGATTGCGATTAAAATCGTCAATATAAAACCAAAAATTGCAACCCACACAAAGAGCAATCGCCAATCTTCATTTGCTTTTTTTAAAAGGTATATTGTGGGGCCACCAGCGCATAATGGTCCAATCGCTCCTACAAACTGACCACACCCCAAGAGAAACGCAAAATATTTAGGTTTAAACCAACTTAAAGTAACAACCATTAACCCTACAAATCCAAACGAAGATCCAATCCCAATTAATAATCTACTGAAGTAGATTAAGTAAAAACTATTAGAAATAGAATACAAGAATGTTCCTCCAGCACATAAAAAAACAGCTCCAACAATCAATATTCGAAACTTAAAGCGATCTAGAAGCATACCGGCTGGCAATTGCATGATGGAGTAACTGATATAGTAAGCGGAACCTAAAGCTGCAAATTCTTCTAAAGAAAGATGCAAACTTCCCATAATATTTTTGGCAACAGTTGCTGGAAAAATTCTGAGAAAGAATTCATAAAAATAAAAGGAAATCGCAAGAAACCAAATAAATAAGCTATAGGCGGAAAACTGTTTTTTCTTCATTGGATAATATCATCTGTTTTGTCTTTTATCCATTCGTGCATCTCTTTGACTGCATTTTCTTTTTCTTCGGCAATTTCGACAATGGGTTCACCTTCATTTAAAATTGGAAGATTATTAACCGAGATAATAATCCCACTAAATGGAGCTTTAACAATTTCCTTTTTTTCAGATCCAAATGGATCAGAAATCGTAGCAATCACAGAACCCTTTGTCACGAAACTTCCAATTTTTGGAAAAATTTCACTTAAACCTGAAGATGATGATCTAATCCAAAGCCTTGAATCAACATTAATGGGGGTTCTTATTTTACCCTTTTTGGGAGAGGTTGGTAACATCCCAAGATTTCTCATCACACGTACAATTCCCTGCACCCCGATTTTCACACCACTTTGATCAAGCCTAAGAGCTTGGCCTGTCTCAAAAATAATCGTTGGTATTGAACGGCTTTTCATAAGCCAGAGAAGTCCCTCTTCTGATTCAGTATGCACAATTACTGGCGCTTGAAAATCTAGAGCTAATTTCTTTGCTTCCTTTGATTGAAGCGATGTCTTAATTTGAGAGAATTTAGAAATATGGGGTTCTCCAGTATGGAGATCAATACAATGAGTTATTTGCTTAAATATTTCAGTATTTAATAGATGCGCGAGCCTTGATGCAAAAGACCCCGTTTCAGAGCCTGGGAAGCTACTCTCGATATCTCTTCTATCAGGAAGGTTTCTAGAAAGTGTCATCATTCCATAAATATTAATCGTTGGAATCACAATAAGCGTTCCTTTAACAGACTTAAGTAGGCTTAGCTTTAATAACCTTTGAGTAATGGCGATTCCATTTACTTCATCTCCATGCATTGATCCACAAACAAGTAATGTAGGTCCAGCCTTTCTTCCTTGTATCACATGG
>JAJFMG010000053.1 GCA_021772295.1 Chlamydiota bacterium
ACCACCTCTTCTTTTTCAAGAAGCCATTGAGATGTAAGGTCATCTCTTGCGAACACACTTTCCTCACCTGTAGATACTTTAAAAATATCAGGATTCTCATCAGAGAGAACTTTTGACAAAACTTCTTCCAGGTAAGGTTTAAAGCAACTAGATAGATAGAAAAAGCTTGGTTGATCAAGACTATCTCCAAGTAATTTCTCCCCAGATTTTACATATGCATTTTCCATATCTTTTAGAAGTTTGGAATACACTTGTTTCCCAATCAGTTCTCTTACTTGTGTAAAGGGTTTAAAATCACCAGTTGCGCTTTGATAAGCCAATGGGTCTTTTAAGCGAATTCTTTCATAAGATGAGCTTAGTTTTTTGGTAAGAAGCTCATTTAAAACACCTGCATTTTTTGCATCTGTAAATGGCATTACTTCTTTTTTTCCGAAATCTTCTAACACAAGTATGCGATAAAAGTTCTTATCATTTGCGCTAAATAACTCTAGCTCTTTTGCATCTTCAGGATTTTCAAGAGCGCTTGTTAAAAGCGCAATAAACTCTTTTCTCTTTTTTATGCCTTTAAAAGGAAAATTCATGCCCTTTTCAGAAAAAGAATACACTTTTTTCTCTGCGCTAACATCTGCAAATGCTTGCTCTAAAAATTCCCTGTTTTCAAGAACCATCAATTTTTTTGATAAGGCGTCTATTTCAGCTCTTTTTTGTCCCTGCAGATTTGCTAGAACCGTTTCAGTAGTTTGATTACCGCTAAATCGAAGGATCGGAAATTCATCTTCAAGTTTTGCATAATTTTCTGGATTTTTCTGCCAATCCCACATCTGTTTTAAACCAATATGTTCATAAGCTGCTTTAATATCAATTTGCGAACATTCTAAGTAAAAGCGTCTTTCTATCAATTCTGGTTTTGAGACTTCAATACTCTCTAATTTTTTCTGCGTAGCATCAGAGGATATAAGACCCGCTGATCTGTTATAAACAGCGTCCTGGTAATACTTTAATTGAAACAGATCCCACAAGCTACCAATTTTCATATTGTCGTTAACCTTATATAGAGTAACGTCTGCTTTTTCTGATGAAAAAGCGTTAAAGTTTTGATAGAAATTGGTATCCATAAAAATACTGTTTGATGCGTCTTTCATATACTTTCTAAATAAAAGCACCTTTTTCCAAACAGCTGTTACATCTTTTTCTCTCATTCCAAGACCATTTACAGTGTAATGATATGCATTTTGCAACTGATCTTCTGTCAACTCATGGTTTGGGTTTTGATTTTTGATTGTCTCTAAACAAATTCGATATAGATCCGCTTTTGCTTCTCCCTCAGTAACTTTATATCCATTTTTAGCTGCATAACTTGCCACATTTTCAATAAACATTGCACATAGGTCTAAATATGACTTTCCAAACCAATCTTCAACGCTACTTGCTCTAAATAGTGATAAATCCTGTGACTGTAGATTAGGATCTTTTCTACTCTCTCCAACTTGATATTCTTGAATACGTAGATATTGTCTAAGGACTGCAGATGGGAAGTTTTGCTCTTCTAAGTAAAGCGATGCTAAATCAGCAAAAGATGTTTCATTAAGGCTTCCCTGCTTGGATTGAAACTGTTTTAACTGCATCAGTAAATTCGGAGCAAAGTTTGCCCATAAATTTTCTGCTGTAATTGCAGCGTTATAGGGATGTCGATACCCTCTATACTTCTTCTTTGCTTCTATTTTTTCACCAAAACTTTCTTTGATTTGATCAAAGTAATTTTTGGCAAGAATCGATCCGATGCCCTCTTTCATGAAATCATAGCGAATTACCCCATCATTTAAGATGTTTGCAAACCCTTGTTTTACATCATGTCGATCACTATTAATAAAACGCTTTAATTGATCAAATTCAACCTGATAAATCGGTGATTTATCAATTCTCTTTCCAATAATTCGATTCGGAATTTTTTCTTTTTTAGTAATCGTTGAATAGGTCCCAAAAAAAGCAAAAGAAATAATCATTGCGCCAGCTGTTAATGCTAAAAAGAACTTCTGATATTTCCTTAAAAAATCGAACATAACGGTTTCCTCAAATAAGCGTAGATAAAGAGACTGATCCTACCAAAAGAATTCCTTTCGAGCAATAGTCCCTTCCGAAATTAACACAGAGATCCTCAACTATCCAAATTTATCGGATATATTGCTCCAGCTTTTTACTCTCTAGGTGTACAAATACATTAAAAAAATATTTTCTTATTATAAATAATTTAATAAATTTGCCTTGTATGCAAAATCAATGCTTATGAATATTGCGAACAAAATGCCAATTACTCTTCCTATATTAATTCATATCTCCGGTACTACAACGAGATTAGAGCCTGCAGATTATCTCCATGAAATCACTAAGCGAGTTTCTTGTTCAGCAGAGTAAGTTAATAAGACTTTGCAAATATCACCTGCCCTGGACTCTCAGAACCTGTAAAAATACATTTTCCAGGTTTAGACATCTTTTCTGGAATGCATCGGACGGTCACGTTTAGCTCTTTTTGGATTTTCTCTTCTAAACTTGTGTCTTGGCAAAAATGTGCAAGTACAAATCCTTTCTTATCACTTTGAAAAAAGTCATAAAATTCTTTTTCAGATGAAACTTCAAAAGTCAATTTTTCTTTGTATGATTTTGCTCTTTGAAAAAGAGTAAGTTGCATCTGATCTAGATCTCCAACTATTCTCTCTTCTAACTGATCTAGGGATAATTTTTCTCCATCTTTATGCGCTTTAATTCGAGACTTCATAAAAAGGAGATTCTCATCGATTTCTTTCGGACCAATTTCCAATCGAAGAGGAATCCCCTTTTTGATCCAGTCCCAAGATTTTTCTCCCCCTCTCATATCTCTTGTATCGATATGTATTTCTAGTGGGGCTCCGTGATAATCAATAGACTCTAAAGTTTCTTTTACTTTTTTGCAGTAGCTCAGAACTTTTTCTTTTGTTTCTTCCTTGTGGATAATTGGAATAATCACCATTTGAAAAGAAGCAATTTTTGGAGGCAGTATAACACCATCATCATCAGAGTGAACCATAAGCAAGCTACCAATGTAGCGTGTTGTCACGCCCCAAGAAGTTGTCCATGCATGCTTTAACTCTCCATTAATGTCTGTGAACTGGATATTGGCGGCTTTTGAAAAATGCTGCCCTAAAAAATGAGAGGTTCCCATCTGAAGAGCTTTTCCATCTTGCATCATAGCTTCATGGGTGTATGTGATTTCAGCGCCAGGAAACTTTTCTCGCTCAGACTTTCTACCTTTAAATACAGGAACGGCAAGGGTGTTCTCACTAAAATTTACATAAAGATCTAATATTTCCTTTGCGAAATCATTGGCTTCATCTTTAGTTGCGTGAGCAGTATGCCCTTCTTGCCACAAAAACTCACAAGATCGTAGAAATAGTCTTGGCCGAAGTTCCCAACGAACAACATTTGCCCATTGATTAAGCTTTAACGGAAGATCTCTATAAGACGAAATCCACTTTGCAAACATCTCACCAATAATCATCTCAGAGGTCGGCCGAACAATTAAAGGCTCTTCTAATTCCCCAGATGGAACAAGCTTACCCTCAGCATTTTTTGCAAGCTTATGATGCGTGACAACAGCGCATTCAGTAGCAAATCCATCAATGTGCTTGGCTTCTTTTTCAAAATAGCTTAGTGGAATGAAAAGGGGAAAATAAGCATTTCTTGCCCCTTTTTTTTTGATTTTTTGATCTAGCTTTTTTTGGATATTTTCCCAAAGAGCGTACCCAAGAGGTTTGATCACCATACAACCACGAACCGGAGAATGTTCGGCAAGATCTGCATTTTTGATTACTTCTTGATACCAAAGAGGAAAGTCTTCTTCTCTTGTAGGACTAATTGCAAATCGTTTCTTTTTCTCCATTCTTATACGCCTTCTGTAAATGTTGTAATAAGTTGCTTTTTTAGTATGTCTCGAACATCTGCTAAATCTTGATTTGTCCAAGAGTCACTTAAAAGAGCAAAAGTTGTTTGCTGCATTGATTCTAATACTTTCGTATTGGGAAGCAAGACATCTTCTAAAAGCTCACACTTTGGAATCGCTATTGCGATGCTTCCTTGATGCAAAAAGCCCTCTCTTTTTTTTCGTTGGGCAGCGCCTACTATTTTTTTATCGCCTATCATTATGTCATATTTAGTAGGTTTTGCCATACAGAAATGGGATGAGGCGCCATCTGGCGCCTGCGGCTCTGTTTGAAGTAAATTCAAAGAAAGCTCTTTTGCAAAGGCTATAGAATAAGCCTGCAGCACCAAATCATTGATAAACTTATAATTACTCAGTGTATTATCAGAATACCCATGATGATCTTTTGGAATCAGTACTGAAAAAGCAAAGTCACTGACATGAAAAATGACTCCACCACCCGTTGGCCTTCTCCCTAAATCCAAATTCCATTTCTTTGCTTTTTCAAGATCTAGCACACTTGAAGGCTTTAAAAAATAACCATAAGTCAGAGACGGATTTTTCCAATCATACAAATGAAGGATAGGATTATCATTAGGTTTAAGCTTATTTAAGAGATCATGGTCAATTTCCATGTTCTCATGCGCTGCTTTAATTCCAGTATCTAATATTCGAAGCTTTTTCACACACCTTACCTTTAATAAGTTAGGAAAATTATAAATAAAATTTATTTAAAGATGTCCATTATAGCAATTGTCCAATTTACAAAAAATGGTATAAAAAAGAGAATGAAGAAAATGGGAAGATCCAAGATAATTGGTAATAACAACTATAGAGAGTACATCATATGTTTGATAAGTTCACAAACCGTGCAAAACAGGTCATAAAACTTGCTAAAAAAGAAGCGCAACGCCTAAATCACAACTATTTAGGAACTGAGCATGTTCTCTTGGGTCTTTTAAAACTTGGGCAAGGAATTGCTGTAAATGTTTTAAGAAACTTAAATGTTGATTATGACACCGTTCTTGCAGAAGTAGAGCGTATCGTTGGTTTTGGACCAGAAATACAAGTATATGGTGATCCAGCACTTACTGGAAAAGTAAAAAAAGTTTTCGAATACGCCAATGAAGAGGCCGCGAGTCTCAATCATAATTATGTAGGTACTGAGCATCTTTTACTTGCACTTCTACGACAAAATGATGGCGTAGCTTGTCAGATTCTCGAAAATCTAAATATCAATATCAAAGAAATCCGAAAAGAAGTCCTCAAAGAGCTTGAAACCTTCAACCTACAACTACCTCCTATGGGCATGACTCCCTCTAATCCACCGCCACGTGGTCAGGACCGAGGTCCAGGAGGTCCTATTGCGGATAAAACGCCAGCACTGAAAGCCTATGGACATGATCTAACAGAGCTTTGTAAAGAATCTAAAATGGATCCAGTCATAGGCAGAAAGCAAGAAGTTGAAAGACTAATTCTTATTCTTTGTAGAAGAAGAAAAAACAATCCAGTTCTTATTGGTGAAGCAGGTGTTGGAAAAACAGCAATCGTAGAAGGGCTTGCCCAAGCAATTGTAAATGGAGAAGTTCCTGACCACCTATCCAAGAAAAAACTTATTTCACTTGATTTAACTCTAATGATTGCTGGTACTAAATACCGCGGCCAGTTTGAAGAGCGAATCAAAGCTGTCATGGATGAGGTGAAAAAGCATGGAGACATTCTGCTTTTCATTGATGAAATCCATACTATTGTTGGCGCTGGAGCAGCTGAAGGTGCTATAGACGCCTCTAACATTTTAAAGCCTGCACTATCGCGTGGAGAAATCCAATGTATTGGTGCCACGACAATGGATGAATTCAGAAAGCATATTGAAAAAGATGCGGCCCTTGAGCGAAGATTCCAAAAAATTCATGTAGCTCCCCCCTCTTTGGAAGAAGCAACTCAAATTCTGATGGGGCTTAAGAAAAAATACGAAGAGCATCACAAATGTATTTATACAGATGATGCTATCAGGAGCGCTGTATTTTTATCTGATCGATATATTACAGGAAGATTCCTACCTGATAAAGCGATTGACCTAATCGATGAAGCTGGAGCTAAGGCGCGTATTCATATGATGGATCAACCCCAAGAAATTTCAAAATTTGAAGTAGAAATCGAAGAGCTCAAGAAAGCAAAAGAAGAATCGATTGGCAAGCAAGAATATGAAAAAGCTGCCAATCTTCGTGATAAAGAAAAAAATCTACGTGAGCAATTACAAAAGATTTTGGAAGAATGGGAAAAGAATAAAGAAGAGCACAAAGTCATCGTCGATGAGGATGAAATAGCAAATATTGTTGCAAAACAGACACGTATTCCTGTGACAAGACTTACTGAAGCTGAAACTAAAAAAGTCCTCAAAATGGAAGAAACCCTTACCAAATCAATCATTGGACAAGAAAAACCTATTCAAACAATCTGCAGATCTATCAGGCGATCTAAAGCAGACATCAAAGATCCAAAGAGACCAATTGGCGCATTTTTATTCTTGGGACCAACAGGCGTTGGAAAAACCCTACTTGCTAAAAAGCTTGCAACTGAAATGTTTGGTGGCGAAGACGCTCTTATCCAAGTCGACATGTCTGAATACATGGAGAAATTTGCCGTTAGTAGAATGACAGGCTCTCCTCCAGGTTACGTAGGCCATGAAGAAGGTGGTCAATTAACAGAGCAAGTGAGACAACGCCCTTACTCCGTTGTACTCTTTGATGAAGTGGAAAAAGCTCATCCAGATGTGATGAACATTCTTCTTCAAATTCTTGAAGAAGGAACGCTCACAGACTCCATCGGTAGAAAAATTGACTTTAGAAATACCATTATCATCTTAACTTCAAACCTTGGATCGGACCTTATTCAAAGGTCAACCCAACTTGGATTTGGAGCAACTGAGGGCATGATATCCTACGAAGAAATGGAAGAAAAAATTCGAAAAGCTTGTAAAAAGCATTTCAAACCTGAATTTATAAATAGATTAGACGACCTTGTCATCTTTAGCGCTCTTACTAAAGAGAAGCTATTACATGTGCTTGATATTGAAGTTGCCAAACTACAAAAAAGACTTGGAGTTAAAAACATCCAAATCAATCTTACTGCAGATGCTAAGGATTACCTTGTGAACTTTGATTTTAAACCTGAAATGGGCGCTCGAACTCTTCGAAGAACTCTTGAAAGAAAACTCGAAGATTCACTTGCTGAAAAATTACTTTCAGACGGCGAAAAAGAAGTTTCTTACCTGATATCTGTAAAAGATAAGAATTTATTTTTTGAAGTAACGTCTGATGACAAACCAAATGAAAATGAATTAATTACTTCTTCCCCATCTAAGATCGAGAAGAAGAAATAGTTTTACTCTGAGAGGTTTTGTACCGTTGACTCCCACTTTTTAAGATAAGAAAGAAGCTCTCCCTTCTCCGGTTTAGACTGGATAAGTTCGATAGCTTCTTCGTTAGAACTCAAGTGAGCGATTTTTGCAAGCAAGTGTAGATGCCTTTTATCATTCGAGGAAAATAAAAAGAAAAGAACATGTACAGGTTTCCCATCAAGAGCTCCCCAGTCAAGTGGTTCTTTTGGCATAACTATAACAATCGCATCGATGTTTCCTTTCAGAGTAAACTCTCTTGTATGAGGCACTGCAATCCCACTATTTAATGCTGTTGGCATCATTTTTTCTCGATTCATTAATAGCTCTGTTACAACATCTGGATCAAAGTTAAGTTTTTGCGCGACTCTTTTCATGGTTTGTGCAATTAAGTCTTCTTTAGAGCTTGCCTCTATATCTGTGATTACATCCCCTCGATGAACTGCGCGATAAAAACTAAACTGCTGGGATCCTTTCTTATTTGAAATCTCTGCAGATTCTTTTTTTTCTTTAATAGATTTTAGATTTGGTTTGTTATTTACCTTCAAACTCAACATCCAATTTTCAATTTCAATGCGACTAAAACGGTATTGATGATTTAAACGGTATGCTGGAATCCTTCCTTCCGCAAGCCATCTTCGAATCGTTGTCTCTGATACATTAAGTAATTCTGAAACGTCTTTAATTTTTAAATCCATCGCTTTATCCTCCACAAGTTTCCAACGCTTGTCATTTATAGCCATTTCAGTCTTTTTCTAGCTAGCAAGAAAAAATTATTTGAAAAAGGAAAGAACTTCTGAGCGAGTTTTACATTTGAGAAGATTTTCACGAAGATCTTGATGTTTGATCTTAGTGGTTAGATGTGAAAGTATTTTTAAGTACTCTGATTGATTGGAAGCTGGGCCTCCAATTAAAAAAACAAGTCGAACCGGAAATCCATCTATTGCACTCCAATCGACTCCATCCCCATCGATTTCAATACCAATTGCGATAGAAAAATCCTGTAAACTATCTAATTTTGCATGTGGAATAGCAACACCGGAACCAATGCCAGTAGATACAATTTCCTCTCGTTTTAAGATAGCCTGATAGAAATTTGAATTCTCATCAACTTTACCTGATGCAATAAGCTTATCAACCAATTTTTTTAGGACTTGGTCTCTCGATTCTTTTTTAAGGAAGACAACTAAGTCTTCATCTAAGTACTTAGATATAGAAATAACAGCCCTCCATCCAAGTTAGTGCGTTCCACTATGTCCAAAGCCACCTTCTCCTCGAGCTGTTTCACTTAAACAGGTCCGAACTTCAAATTCAGCTTGGTAAACTTTAGCAATAACCATCTGGGCTATTCGCATCTTAGGAATGATCATGAAGTCTTTTTCGGAGTGATTGATTAAGATGACACCTACCTCTCCACGGTAATCTGAATCTATTGTCCCAGGAGTATTGAGCACTGTGATTTGACTCTTTAATGCAAGACCTGATCGCGGTCTGATTTGCACTTCAAACCCCTCTGGAATTTCCATGAAAATTCCAGTCGGAATGAGCATAGATTTAGAAGGCTTTAATACAAGTGACTTTTCAATATTTGCGCGAAGATCTGCACCTGCAGCTTTTTCTGAGCCATAGGTTGGAATGCAATCATCATCTGAAATTTGAATAGGTAGGTTAACGTTTTTTGAGCTTTTTGTGTTTGTCAATTTGCACCTTATTTTTTTCTCGATCTATTTTCGATTTCGCAATAAGTTCATCAAGAGTTTCTGCCTTATTCTTAGCGCAATCTACTTTCTCAACATTGTCCATTAAAAAATCAACAACAGTAGAGATCTTCTCTTTTAACTCAGATCGTTTTGCAATGCAATCAATCATTCCCTTCTCTAAGAGAAACTCAGATTTTTGCGCAGTATCTGGAAGCTTTTGACCAATCGTTTGCTCTACAACTCTCGGTCCCGCAAACCCAATCAGAGCCTCGGGCTCTGCAATCTTCACATCACCAAGTGATGCAAACGATGCTGTTACGCCACCTGTCGTTGGATTCGTAAGTACAGATATAAATGGAAGTTTTGCTAAATGTAATCTTGCAAGCGCAGCTGAAGTTTTAGCCATTTGCATAAGGGAGTAAATAGATTCCTGCATACGAGCTCCACCAGAAGCTGATACAATCACAACAGGCAACCTATTCTCGATCGCATGCTCAATCAACCTTGTAAGTTTTTCACCCACAACTGAACCCATCGATCCACCCATAAATGCAAAATTCATGACACCGAGTGCCACTCTTCTTTTATTCATGGAGCAAGTCCCTACAATAACAGCATCTTTTCTACCCGATTTTTCCTGCGCCTCTTTAATTCGATCTTTATAAGATTTAGAATCATGAAACTGCAGTGGATCATTTGCCTCGAGGTTATCAAAAAGCTCTTTAAAGCTCTTTTTATCGGCTAGGATTTCAATTCTTTTTTCAGCAGAGAGCCGAAAATGATGATCACATTTCGGACAGCAACTTAAATTTTCTTTAAGCTCCTTAGAATGAACCATCTCCTCACAACCAGAGCATTTGATCCAACCATCAAACCCATCCTTTTTGGTAGAACCTGATTTGATTTTTGGTTTACTTCGAGTAAAAAGCCCTAAAAAGCCCATAATTTCGACCTTATATATCTAATTTATACGAGT
>JAJFMG010000054.1 GCA_021772295.1 Chlamydiota bacterium
CATTGATGTTACAGATAAAATGCATTCTTCTTATCTAGATGTGGCTCTCGCTTGTGTACAAGTGCTTGGAGCCTCTATTTGCGGGGTTGATATGTTAATTGAAGACATCACAAAGAAAAAAACGAACAGCAACTACTCTGTAATTGAACTTAATTTCAATCCCATGATTTCGATGCACGAGTATCCACTAAAGGGAAAACCAAAAAATGTAGGAGCCAACTTACTTAATTTTTATGGCTTTTAGTGATCCTTTATTTCCAATTGCAAGCTCGATAAGGATCGTAAATAGCTCCATATTCGATATGCCACTTTCTTCAAATAACTTTGGAAAAAGGCTACTTTCTGGAACAAGCCCTGGCAAAGTATTGACTTCATTAAGAACAAGCGTATTTTCAGAAGTTAATAGAAAGTCAACTCTCGCAAAGCCTCTACACAAAAGCGCTCTAAATGCTTTTTTAGAATACATTTGTACGAGTTGTTTGATTTCAGGGGAGATTTCAGCTGGAATATGTAAAGAAAGCTTTCCTTGATCTGAGCATTTAATTTTATAGGAGTAGAATTCATCGCTAGTGCATACTTCCCCTACCTCAGATACAAGTAATTCTTGATTTCCAATAATAGAACATTCCAAATCGCGAGCGTCTATCCCCTGCTCAAGAACAATCTTTGTATCAAATGAAAAAGCAATCTGCATTGCTCTCTCAAGCGCATCTTTTGTCCTAACTTTTGAAATCCCTACAGAAGATCCTAAATTTGCAGGTTTTACAAAAATTGGAAAATCAAGGTCTTGTAAAATATCTGAGAAACTAAAATCTTGACCCATTTCGATTGCAATGTGTCTCACAACAGGTAATCCGGCCTCTTTTAACAGTCGTTTTGAAACATCTTTGTCCATACAAATACTAGAGCCTAAAACCCTCGATCCAACATATGGGATCGAAAGGATTTCAAACAGACCTTGAATACACCCATCTTCTCCAAAAGGACCGTGCGTTATTGGAAAGGCAACGTCGATTTTTTCTGCAATAGAAAATAAAGACTGTTTGGAAAAATTTGTAATGGGTTGCAAAAGCAAGATGGTTTTATCGTCTAAACGAGTAAGCTTCGATCCTTTTGCAAGTTCTACGACTTTTGACTCATCAAGTTCATAGAAACTACCATCTGTACCTATGCCAAAAAGAGAAATATCCAATTTACTGCGATCTAGACTTGCTAGGGCTCCAAGCATTGAGCGAATAGAAACCTCATGTTCCATCGATCTCCCACCAAAAAAAAGTCCCACTCGTATTTTTTCCAAACTAATCCCCTATAAAAACCTTAACAAAATATAATCTACCTAACATAATGCATATACCCATATTATGATAAGCGAAGAGTAAGCCCATGTCATATTCCTATATTACTTCTAAGACTATTGTTACCTTTATTCACAAACTCAGGAAGTTTGCCAGAGAAATATTGAAAGAGGAGTGTAAACTTGAAGTTCTAAACACTCGATTTGTGTACAAAAATTACTCCTACCCCCTCAAAATTGTGGTGTTCGAGCAGGCAAACAAAATAGGATATTTTTCTTCTGAATTTTTAGAACTTGGATTTAGCAAAGCGTTGCTTTTTAAATCTGATCCAGTTCTAAAAAACTTAATTCGACATGAAATAATGCATTTTTTAGCCTATCTGGAGTATGGTAATAGCATTGATGATCATGGAAATGAATATAGAAGCTTATGCAAATCCTTTGGATATGGTAAAGACGTTTATGAGGCAAGCATAAATCTTACATTTGATTCAGCAAGTCCAGCATCAACAGAGGAAAGCAAAGCTATTTTAAAAGTACAAAAGCTTTTATCACTTTCATCAAGTTCGAATGAAAATGAAAGTAAACTCGCAGCACTCAAAGCGCAAGAACTCCTTATTAAATACAATCTATCCCATGTAACAAATGAAGATGATAGCGTGTATTTAAAAAGAGTTCTAAGCTCACATAAAACTTCTTCTAAACTTGCAGCGATAAGCTCCATATTGAGAACTCTGTTTGTCAGCCCTGTTATCTGCTATGGAAAAAATAGCCTCTATTTAGAAATAATTGGGGAAAAAGGAAGTGTCAATATCGCCGAATACGTTGCCCATTTTTTATCGCGTGAGTTTGATAAGCTCTATCTCAACGCAAAAAAACTTTATCCTCAAATGACAGGGATTAGAGCAAAAAATTCTTATTTCTTTGGCTTAGCAGAAGGCTATTTAAGTAAAATGAAAGAGCAGCAAAACTCCCTTTTCGATAAAAATGCCCTTATGGTATTAGAGACTAAGCTAACTGAAAACATGCACAGGTTTTATCCCACCACTTCTAAAAAATCAAGATACACTTTAAACGCCTCCACTAAAAATCTTGGTGTAGAGGAAGGAAGAAACTTAAACATCCGCCATGGTGTTACACAGTCTAAAAACTCCAATAAAGTACTTACATAAATGAGTGTCTCCAAAGAAAAGCTTATGAAACTCGAAAAAGAACTTGCAAATCTTGGAGTTATTGAAAAAGACCTTGTTGAAAAGTTTATCTTAGGCTCAGGCTCCGGTGGGCAAAAGGTCAATAAAACCAATTCATGTGTTTATCTTAAACACCTGCCCACTGGATTTGAAATTAAATGCCAAAAATCTCGAGAGCGGGAAATGAACCGCTTCTATGCAAG
>JAJFMG010000055.1 GCA_021772295.1 Chlamydiota bacterium
ATATTGACTAGGGGCAATTAGCATAAATGCTAATCGCTCAAACCTCTTTTATTGTCTGTCTTATCACTTCTTTTACGTTGTCAAATAACATTTGCAAATCATCTTTGGATTTGCTTTTTCTCTTCTCGATTCGTCTGTTTGAAGCAGCCTTTTTTCGAAGGAAAACAAAAACATACAACAGCCCAAGATTAACTGCAATTTTTTTCGAAACTTTACAGAAAAATTAAAGCAAGACCAAATCCTTGCAACACAAACAATCAAGCCAAGACATCCTTCTCAGCTGGTTTTTTTTTGATTTTAAACCAATTTTCATTTAGCAATAAACATCTGTCCTTTGTCATAAAATTCAGTGACTCCTATGGCGATTCATAAAGCAAAATACGTTTGAAATTTAAAAATCCTGACTCTACTGCCTAGTATACACCAACTACAAAAAAGATTTTTTAATACAATCCTCAAATTTATTAATTTGATATAAATATTTTTTTAATAAATATCGATTGAATTATTATTGGATAAATAATATAGTTCCAGAAAAAAATACAGAATAGAAGAAATTATCATGAGCTCATTTAGTGTTACTTCAGTAAGTTCATCTGAAGCACCTCCTGATTCGAATATTTTTTACAATGCTACGAAAACAACTGAAAATAAATTTTCAGGTATGTCTTTCCGTGATGCCTATTTTGATAGAAATTCGCAAAAATTACTTCTTATTGGAAGCATAGCTGCTACAATTTTTCTTTCCTATAACGGCATACTCCCTTCTGTAATTTGCACTGTAGCGCTTTTTCAAATGAAAAGTACAGCAATCACAATTGCTATATCCATTGCGTTATTTAGTGCTAAAAATTTGATTACCGGAGAAACGTTTACGCAAGGCAAAAGCAACTACAGCATTAAATTGAAAAATCTAGGGCCCATTTATTGCACGATACTAATTCCTTTTTATGAAGAAGCTATTTTTCGTTCGGCGCTCCAATCAAAAATCCTTATTCCTACCTGCAGTTATCTTTTACCAGCCGCTACCTATACCTTCCTAGGATTTCAGATGCCTATAGCAACTGCTGTAGCAATTACAATCGCTGCAGCCTTGTTTGGCGCAATACATTATGGAAACGATCATCAAAATTCTGACATTCAAGCATGTAATGCATTTTTCTTGGGAATACGTTTGGGAATCTTACATTACCAAAGTGGTATTCTAGCCTCGTTCTTTGGACACATGCTCAATAATACTTTTTTTCTTATCATTCCCAACCAGCGCAATGAAGAAAAAATTTCTGAAGAAGATCTAGTTGAAATCCCTACTAATTCTGATTAAATCTAATTTTTTTGACAATTAGATTGAAATGTCAATTAAATAGTTGTAGAAGTAAATCAACTACTAATTAACTAATATTTATTTCTATGAGCGCAACTATTGAAGCACCAAAGCTGGGATCAGTTAGAAACCTTTGGAAAATCTCCTATCCAATGATGATTTCCTATTTTTCTCTTGTAGTTATGATGTTCATCGATAGGTTATTTCTATCATACTATTCTAAGGAAGCACTAAATGCTGCTACAAGCTCTGGAACTCTATATTGGGCAATGCACTTTGGGTGGGTAACTCTTGTTTCTGTATCGCAGGTTTTTGTTGCACAATATAATGGCGCTAAAAAACATAGTGAGATAGGAAATGTTGTATGGCAAATGATTTGGATAGGCCTTGCATCAGCATTATTTTTTATACCGATGGGTTATTTTGGAGCAAAACTCCTTCTTCATAATCAGATTATGAACATAGATGAGCTTAGCTATTTTAGATGGAACATCTACTTTGCTCCATTTGTCGTACTACTATCTTCTATTTCCATCTTTTTTGTAGGTATTGGAAAAACCAAAGTCATAAAATGGCTTGCCATTTTGGGAAATATCATAAACGTAGCTTTAGATCCTATTTTGATTTTTGGCATCAAAGGATACATGCTTCCGATGGGAGTAAAAGGCGCTGCGATTGCAACTGGATTTGGGGTTGTATTTCAAGTGATTATCATCGGATATCTTTTTCTACAAAAAGAAAATCAAGCTCGATTTCATACCCATCGTTATAGATTTGATATAAACAAATTTAAAAGCAGTATAAAAGTAGGACTACCACCTGCAGTATTTACAACACTTGAGCTAATGGGTTGGGCAATCTTTTTCTTTTTAATGGCAAAAGTTAGCTATGAACATATTTTAGTATCAAGTGTTTGCCAAAGTATCTTGATGCTTCTTTTTTTCTTTGGCATGGGCCTTGAAAAAGGAGTGTCTTCTATAGCTGGAAATCTTCTTGGTTCAAACAATCCGGCGGAAATCAAAAACCTATTTCGCTCAGGATTGATCTTAATTAGTGGGTTTACAGCTGTTTCTTTTTTGATCTGTATGTTTTGCTCGAAAAACCTAATTCTTTGGTTTTTTCCTGGAGACCAGAAAAGCTCATTACTTGTGAATGGAGAATTATTTCATACGCTAGAACTTGGTTTTTTAATTATTACCATCTATCTCGTTTTTCAAAATGTACGATGGCTACTTAGTGGAATTCTCACAGCGGCTGGAGATACGATATTTATTATGCTTTTTGGAACCTGTGGAATCTGGCTATTTCTAATTTTTCCTACCTATTTTGTCATATTCAAAATGCAGAAAAATGTCCTCTATGCTCTTAGTATCTGGATCTTTTATAGTTTAATGACCTCACTCCTTTTTCTTTTCAGGTATCTACGAGGAAAATGGAAAAAAAAGAATCTTATTGATTCCCCAGAAAAAACCACCCAACCAGTTAGCAATGTCGCGTTAGATTAGAAAAATCGATTCGAGTCAATTCTTGTAATATTCCGATTTCCTCAGTAAAATCCCTTCCGATCCATACTAAAAAAATGGAGCCGAGTATGTTTAAACTTTTTTTTCAACACTCTCTTTGTTTTTTTCAGCATTCGTTTATGCAGACAGCATACCTACAACTACAGCAACTCCGTTTAAACATCTAGAGGGTACTGCCTTTACTCATGGGAAATTGACGCAACAACGCTTATGCAAATTATTAAGACTCCTGTTGCAAGAACTTCGAATCTTCATAATGTTATTTTTCATCCTCCCACTTTAGATTTCTACATAGTACAAAAAACACCCTTGCCTGTGACTGCACATACACTTCATATAATTGAGAAACTCTTGCCAAACAATAGAAAAAGTTCTAAGTAAGAAGAGATACCAAAAGGATCTCTTCCCATGAAAACATTGATGCTACAAAATAAGTCTTCAACAGGTTCTCTCATCAAAGCAATTTTTGCTCCAGACAAAGGGATGAACCTTATTAGTTTTCAAAGAGCCAACATCGAAGTCATGGAGCAGACAACAAAAGATCTCTTTGATTTTAGATGCGCTGGACTTGGAGCGCTTATTGGACCTCATTTTCATCACAGAGATGCAAAAGATATTCCAAGCATAAATGATGATTTATTTCCCCATATCAAATCCCTTCGTGAAAAGAAAGTTTTAGAACCTTTTTCCCATGGAATTGCAAGATATGTCCCGTGGAAATATGCCGCATCCGACACACAAATTAAAGCACATCTCTCTGGATCACATGAACACAAAGGAGTTTTCTTAAGGGATCTAGAAGGATTTGATTTTGAAATGAAACTCGACATTCGCCTTCTTGAAAACGGTCTTTTTATATCCTACCACGTTGATGCAGAAAAACCATCCACTCTTGGATTACATTACTATTACGCACTTTCTAATCAAGTTGGTAAAGTATGGGGTGATACGAATGGATATATCAGAAAAGATAAAACTTGGAACAAGATGCCAGAAAAAATGCAATCAAGCACCTCAAAATTCGCAATAGATATCGATTCAAAAACCGATCTTGATATAGGCATTTCTCCACTTGACCCACAAGAGGAAAATAAAGTCATTTTAGATACAGATGACTACTCTTTACACATCTACTATAATAGTGATTCAAATAAAGAGGGTTCATTGCAAATTTACAAACCTCAAGAAGCTAGTTTTGTTTGTATTGAACCACTAAGCGCAAAGTTTCCCAGAAAACCTCATTTACTTCAGTCTACTTTGGAAGTAAAAATAGAAATTTTCCCATCGAATAACGCTTGATAATTATATCAATTCTTAGTAACAAAAAATTAAAACAAATATCCTACTACAAAAGTATTACTATGAATGAAAGAAAAAAAACAAGGGTTGTCATTTTAGGTGGCGGATTTGGTGGTGTATATACAGCTATGCATTTAGAGAAGCTTCAAAAAAAGCATAAAGATCTCGAAATCATCCTTGTGAACAAAGAAAATTATTTTGTTTATCAACCAATGCTTGCAGAGGTAGTGGGTGGATCTCTTGGTATTTTAGACACCGTGAGTTCTCTTCGAAGACTTCTTCCTAAGACAACATTATATATTCGAGAGATCCAAGCAATTGATACGGCAAACAAAACGATCACACTAGCTCCTCAATTTTCTCATACATCTCTTGATATCGCATATGATCATTTAGTGTTATCTCTCGGCACAGTTACAGATTTTAGAGGTTTGTCTGGAATTCATGAGCACGCGCTCCCCTTTAAAAATCTTGCGGATACACTTGTGATTCGTAATCGCATTATTGATGCTATTGAATCGGCAGCAATTGAAAGTAACCCTAAACTAAAGCAAGAGCTTTTAACTTTTGTAATAGGCGGTGGTGGATTTTCTGGGACGGAGGTTGTAGCTGAGGTGAATGACTTTGCTCGAAGAATGGCCAAAGACTACCCAACCATCGACAAAAATGAAGTAAAGGTTATCTTAGTTCATTCCAAAAAGCGTCTTATGGATATTGAGCTGAGTGAATCTCTTGGAAATTATGCTGGTGAAATTTTGCAGAAACGAGGTGTTGAAATTCGGTTTGGACTACGCCTTAGTTCTGCGACCCCCCAAGAAGCAATTTTAAGTAACGGCGAAAAAATTCCCTGTAAAACTGTGATCTCTACAGTTCCTTCTTCTCCAAATCCGTTAATGGATTCGTTAGATCTACCCAAAGAAAAAGGAAAAGTGATTGCTGATCAACAAATGCAGGTAAAAGACCAAAATAATATTTGGGCAATCGGAGATTGCTCATTGATTCCAGCTCCCTCAGGAGACGGATATTGCCCAGCGACTGCGCAATTTGCAATCAGACAAGCTAAAGTCCTAGCTTATAATATTACAGCGAGTCTAACAAATGCAGAAAAAAAGACATTTACATTCAAAGGGCTTGGCATGATGGGAGCACTTGGCCATCATCGTGCTGTTGCTGAACTTTTTGGTTCTATTAAGTTTTCTGGAATATTTGCCTGGATGATGTGGAGAGCTGTCTATTGGATTAAATTACCTGGAATGGGGCGAAAAATCAAAGTTATGCTCTCATGGCTACTTGAAATGATCGTTCCAACAGAGGCGGTGCAACTTAAAATTCAACCAACACAAGGAATCGTACAACTACACTACGAAACTGGAGAGATCATCTTCCATGAAGGTGATATCGGTGATTATCTATACATCATCGTTGATGGAAAAGTACAGGTTCTCAAGGGAAAAGATGAAAAGATTTGCACTCTTAGCAAAGGGGAATACTTTGGTGAAATGGCTCTTCTGAGTAAAGGAGAAAGGTCCGCTACAGTTCAATGCATAGAACCAACGAATGTCTTAGCTTTACGCAAAAGAGACTTTGGGCTTTTAATTTCCAACTTTGATGAACTCAAGCGCAATTTTGAATCGACGGATCAAGCAAGAAGAGAAAAGCATGCTTAAGGCTTCTCTAGAAGCAACACTGCATATTTAGTGGGGAAGGAAATATCCTTCCTCGCGCATTTTTTAAAAGCACCTATATCCGCATGGGTTTGGAAGTTTTTGAGCATAAACTGATTTAATGCACCCAAATTTTTAAATTTTGCCATATGTCTATGGAAGGCGCTATAATTACATATAAAGCCAAGCTCCCTGGCTTTACGTTTAAAGCCTCAAAGAGATATAAAAAATTCTTTATTAGAAACAACTAACCGATCAAATCCACATCCTATTGGATAGAAAAAAAAAAGCACTTTTCCACTTGATTCAAGTATTTGATCAACTTGATCTAAAGATCTAAAAATATCCTTTGGAAAAGATACACATAGATTAGATATACCGCTTCTAAAAATCTATCCAAATCTACCTATGACAGGATAAATACGTTAGCCAAGCAGTTCTACTAACGATTCATGTGTTGGGATTTCACCAACAACTTTCGAGGCTTTTCATCACGTAGGAACAAGTATTCCTACGGATTGAGTATTTCTCACCCGAAAGTGCTCTGCATGAGCCATTCGGAGCTTTTTAGCTACTTTCCCA